>QHVX01000099.1 GCA_003222375.1 Acidobacteriota bacterium | reverse complement strand
CGAATGCGCTCCGCAACGTCTCGCCATTCGCTGACTCCGTGGGTGCCCACGCAATCTCGATTTCGAGATCGCCGCTCGACTCGCCGATCGCGCCGAGAAGATCGCGCAGCATCGCCCGATAAACCTCGAGCGCTTTCTCGGCGCCGATCGATTGCGCGAGCCGCGTCTTCACCTTTCCGAGCTCCGGCAGCCGCGCGAAAACGAGCAGGCGCTGGGCGGGCGGCGGGATGGTGGCAAACACAGGCGAAGTATAGTGAACGCGGTGCGGCGTGTTGCTCTGATTACCGACTTCGGGACGCGCGATCCGTACGTCGCGGCGATGAAGGGCGTCATCGCGTCGCGCACCGAGGCTCCCATCGTCGACTGCACGCACGACATCGCGCCCTTCGATGTCTGGCAGGCGGCGTTTTACATTCGCGCCATCGCCCGGTATTGGCCCGACGGCACGATCTTCACCGTGGTCGTCGATCCGAGCGTCGGAACGCCGCGGCGAATCGTGGCGGTCGATTCCGCCGGTCAGATTTTCCTGGCGCCCGACAACGGCGCGCTGACGTTCGTGATCGGAATCGCGCACAGCGTCGAAAACGAATCGCTTTTCCTGCCGAACGGCAGCACGACATTTCATGGACGCGATCGATTTGCGCCCGTCGCGGCCGCCCTGGCAAACGGCCTGTCGATCGAGCAGCTCGGCCCGCGCGCCGAGGATCTCGTTCGCATCGAGTATCAGCCTCCGACTTACGATCGCGGCCGCGTGGAAGGAACGATCGTGTCGATCGATCGTTTCGGAAATCTGATCACCGACATCGAGCGTATCCGGATCCCGTTTCCAAGCTTTGCGATGCAATCGCCCGACATCATCCGCGTGTCGACGACCTACAGCGGCGAGGGGCCATTTCTGATCATCGGATCGACGGGTTGCGTGGAGATCGCAGTCGCCGGGACGAGCGCGGCAGATCGCTTGCAGCTCGAGCGTGGCGATCGCGTGACGATCGTTCCCGCATGAGACGCTTTTTCCTCATCGCCCTCGTTGTTCTGGTCGCGCTGCTGTTCGGCGTGGCGTGGATGCCGATCGTCCAGGCGCGCGATGCGCTGCGCAGCGGCCACGATGCCGAAGCGGTCGCGATCGCCGATCGGTGGTCGCAGCTTCATCTCTGGTCGTCGCAATACCATCAGATTCTGGCGGCCGGATATTTGTCGATGGGAAACGCCGCCGCCGCCCGCGCGCATCTCAGCGCGATCGGCAGCGTGTGGATCTCGGCGCTCGACAAGTCGGAAATCGCGCGGCACCTTTTCGCGCGCGGTCGTTACTCGGATTTCCTCGCCTACGACAGCGCATCTCGTGAACGACACGACTCCGACGACACGCTGCTGTATCGCGCAGCGGCGCAAGCGGTGACGAATCAGAGCGACGCGGCAGCCGCGACGTTCGCCGCGATCAACGCCGCCAATGTCGACAAGCAGAAGTACGAGCAGCTCAAGGTTGCCATCGACGAACGAAAGCGAGGGCTGCCGGCGCGGTACGTTTTCGATCGCGACGGCAGAGTCATCGCGGTCTACTACCCGCCGACGAATCTGGTGACGGCAGCCGATGCCGACTTTGCGCCGCTGGTCGAAGCGAAGGGCGGCGCCTTGACGATCGGGGCACTGGTCGATCAGATCGGACCGAACACCACGATCGAGACCACGCTAGACCCGTTCGTCCAGAAAGCCGCGCTGGCGGCCCTCGGCAGCTATCGCGGATCGCTCGTTGCGATCAATCCGCAGACGAATGAGATCCTCGCGATCGCGAACAGCGGTCCGATCCGGAATCGCGCGTTCGAAAACGAATACGAGCCGGGCTCGGTCATCAAGGTCCTCACCGGACTGAATGCGCTCAGCGGCGGCGCGAACGTCGATTCGATGTTTCCCTACGTTTGCAAAGGACAGTTGATGATCGACGGCCGTCACTTCGGCGATTGGGTGCCGCAGGGCCACGGCAAATTGGACAGCTTCGAAGACGCGCTGGCCGTCTCCTGCAACGTCTTCTTCGCGGACCTCGGTCTTCACCTCGGCCGCCAGCGGCTCGAAAACTTCATGCACGCCGCCGGTTTCGACGGCCAGGCAAACCTCGGCATCTTCCAAGTGCCGCTGGGGAAAACAGTCGGGCGCGTGTTCAACAATTTCGAGACGGCTTTTTTCGCGATCGGCCTCGAGCACGAGGAGATCAACGCAATCCATCTGGCAATGCTGGCGTCGATGGTCGCCAATCGCGGAGTGCTGACGACGCCGCGCCTTCTTCGGCTGCGGCGTTCGATCCTCGGCGATGTCGTTGCGACGGCGCCGCAGCAGGGGAGGACGCGCATCGCAACTGCGGCGGCGGCCGAGCGGATGATTCGCGCGATGCAGGCCGTTGCGACGCAGCCGCGCGGCACCGGGCGCCGTGCGCCGGTCGAAGGCTTGTCGCTCGCGATGAAGACCGGTACCGCCGGCGATCGCAAAGCAGGGTTGGAAGCGTTGATCATGGCGTTCTCGCCGGTCGACAATCCGAAAATCGCGTTCGGCGTGATCGCAGAAGGCGCCGGCCCCGCGGAGTACGCCGGCGCGAAGATCGCGCACGATTTCCTGACGAAGATGAAGACGCGTTTGTGACTACGGCGTGATCGTCATCGTGGCCGTGAGCGGCCACTGTTTCGCGGGAGCCGCTGCGTTTTCTGCCACGATGATGCCGGTGCCGGTGATCGTCACCGTGACCGGCGACGATGACGCAGGCAGCGCGCTTGTCGTAATCGAAAATGTCGCTTCCGTGGCGCCGGGAGTCACATCGACTCCCGCCGGCACTTGCGCGTAATTCGTCGCGCTGCTTGCGAGTGTGTAGTGGTTGCCGCAATTGGGCGGCATCGCGGGCCCGTTCAAATGAATCTTTCCCTGCGCGACAGTGCCTCCCTTGACACTGGCAGGCAGGACAACGCTGAAGACGACCGATTGTACGGACAGTCCCATCATCGCGGACTTTGTGGATGTCGAACCGACAACCCAGTACGTCCCAAAACCGGGACTTGTGGTGCCATTGAAGCCGACCGAGGTTGCGCCGGCCGGCACGGTGGCGGTCGCCGGCACAGACGGCAGCGGTCCGCACTGCGCGAAAGTTCCTGTCGTTCCGCCGTAAGCCAGAGCGGACTTCATGTTGATCACCAGTCCGCCGGATGGCGCCGGTCCGTTGAGGTTAATCGTTCCACTGAAACCATTGCCGGCGGTGGCGCCGAGGTATTGAGGTGTGATGGAAGCGATATCGGGCGGCGTCACGGTGAGTGTCGCCGTCCGCGTCGCGAGCGTGCCCCAGCTCGCGGCGATGTCGTGTGCCGTCGGCGCCGACACCGGTCGCGTCGTGATCGTGAACGACGCGGAGGTCGCGCCTCCGGGAATCGTGATGCTAGCGGGCATGCTCACTCCGAAGACAGCGCGCTCTAAAAGCGTGAGTGCGCGGTCGGATGTTTTACTCGCAGGACTGCTGAGGTTGATCGTGATCCCGCTCGCGGCGGCCGCTCCGCTCATCGTCACGGTGCCGGTCGAGTTGGTTCCGCCAGCGACGCTTGCGGGGTTGAGTGTCAGCGAGGACAACGCCGGAGGGACGACCGTCAGCGTGGCGGCTTGCGAATTCAGTCCCGCCGCTGCGGTGATCTGCGCCGTTGGCGCCGCGGTCACGACATTCGGATTTACCGAGACAGGATGCGTTTGCACGATGAATGTCGCGGATGTGGCGCCGCTCTGCACGACGACGCTCGTTGGCACCTCCGCGATCTGCGGCGCGCTGCTGGCGAGCTTCACCGTGATCGGCTGCCCTGCCGCTGCACCAAGGGTGACGGAACCGTTGACCGTTCCGCCGCCGATCATCGACGTCGGATTGATCGTAATGCTCTTTACTTGCACGACGTTGATCGTCGTTTTGGGGGGCACGACAACCGCGAGCAGCAGCGAAGCGATGAAAACCAGCATGGCTCTCCTCCACCACCGAGAGTTCCCGAAAAAGTGCGAACGTTACGAGGGGCGCTACAATGGATCATGGCCTCAGGCCGTGATCGTCGTCGTTCACAGCGATTTCCGACGCCATCCATTCCTGTCCAACTTTCCGAAATCAACGGCGAATTGATCGATCTGTCCATGAGCGGAGCGGCTGTCATCCACCGTTCGCCGATCAAGCCGGGATCGGCATGCACGCTAATCTTTCCGAGCCACGGCGGGTTTTATATCCCGTGTGAAGTCATTCGATCGGTCGTGCAGGTGCGGCGGGGGCCCTCGTTACCGGAGTACGTTTTTCGATCGGCGATCCAGTTCAATCCGATCCCGCCGGAGCAGGAACCGTCGCTGCGCGAGTTTCTGCAGATCCAGATCGACAAGCTGCGCGAGAAGCAGCAGGAAGCGGCCGCGCGGCAGGCTGAGTGATCAGCGGCCGGCCGAGTACTCGCTGAAGATTCCGATGTCGACGTTACGTCGCGGCTCGCGAAATCCCGCGCCCCGCAGGGCGCCGAGGATCACGTTAGGCCGCACGCAGTCGCGAGTGGTTGCCCAGTAATAGCGCAGCATCCTTCCGACTCGCGCGCGTCGCGTGACAAGCGCGGCGGCCACCGGAACGAATCCGCCCATGTACGCGCCCAGCAGACCGCGTGCGATGCGGGACTGCGGCGCGGTGATCTCGAGAATCACGATCTTGCCGTTCGGCCTCAGGACGCGGGCGCATTCATTGAAGACGGCCTCCAGATCGGCGAAATGCCGCAGCGCGAAGCCGATCGTCACGAAGTCGAATGTTTGGTCGCGAAAGGGAAGCCGCTCGCTCCTCGCCTGCACGTTCGGGAACTGCGCTTTTTCGCGGCCGGCGATCAGCATGCCGATGCTCGGGTCGAGTCCGATCACCGAATGCCCTTCGCCGATGATGTGCGCCGCCGCCCGTGCCACGACGCCGGTGCCGGTCGCGATGTCGAGCACTCGGTCTCCTCGCTTCAGTCCGGCACGCGTCAGCACCTGACGGCGATACCAGTTGCCCGAGCCGAAAGAGAGAAAGGCGATCGCCCAGTCGTACCACGGAGCGGTCCCGTCGAAGAGATCGCGAACGAAATGCTCGCGCTCGCCGGGATGACGGTAGAACTCCCGAAGCGGGGGGTGCGGTGAGGTCAAGTCGAGGGATTTTAAGTTATCATTTGCAGCGTTCCCACACAAAAAACCTGAGGAGGAGAAAAAATCCCGATGAAGAGATGTCTGTTCTGTTTTTGCTCGCATTAGTTTCACTTCCCGCATTTGCGGGTTCGCACAAGACCAAAGACAAGGATCACGATGAACTCAACAACGATCCGAGCAACGCTGCCCGAGTTAGACCCGGCGGTGCGGGGCAGCTCATCGACCACGGCGGCGAGGTGCTTACGAACGCCAAAGTAGTCTTCATCTTCTGGGGTTGGGCCTCCCCCGATGCGTATGCCAACGAGCTGATCTCGTTCCGCGCGAACGGAATGATCAACCACATCGGAATGCTCGGCCAGTATCGGAACACCGGCTCGTCCGGATTTGTCGGAACGCAGCCGGATGTCTTCGTCGCGGTTCCTCCGCTCTCAACGGCAGTCACGGATGCCATGGTGCAACAGGAACCGAATCTCGCGTGCACCACATCGCCGGGCGGATGCCGGACCGACACGATCTATGAGGTCTTCATCCCGGCCGGCTACTAC
>QHVX01000125.1 GCA_003222375.1 Acidobacteriota bacterium | reverse complement strand
GTTCAAACCATCGTCACCGGACAGTGGATCCTCGGCTTTCAGTCGGTGTCGCGCGATGTCTCGGAGCGCAAACAGATGGAAGCGCAACTGGCCAGGGCGCGCGACGAAGCGCTCGAATCGGCACGGCTGAAATCAGAATTTCTCGCCAACATGAGCCACGAGATCCGAACGCCGATGAACGGCGTCATCGGTATGACCGACATTCTCCTCAGCACGCGGCTCACGGCCGAGCAGAAGGAATCCGCGATCACTATTCGACACAGCGCCGAGGCGCTCCTCTCGCTCGTTGATGACATCCTCGATCTGTCGAAGATCGAAGCCGGAAAACTCGAGATCAAGAGCAGCGATTTCGATCTCGACGAGCTGGTCGACAACATCACGGACGTCTTCGCGGAGCGCGTCGCAGCCAAGGGGCTGAAATTCCGCGCCGTGATTTATCCCGACGTGTACCGCCACCTTCACGGCGACGCGCTGCGTCTCCGGCAGGTGCTGCTCAACCTGGTCGGCAACGCCGTGAAATTTACCGAAGTAGGAGAGGTCAGTCTCTCCGTGATGTGCGATGCCGAGACCGCCGATGAGATGGAACTGTGGTTTCTCGTCAACGACACCGGAATCGGAATCACGCAGGACGATCAGGACAGGCTTTTTACGCCGTTCACGCAGGCCGATGGATCGACGACGCGCCGATTTGGCGGAACAGGACTCGGCCTCGCGATTTCGAAACAGTTGGTCGACATGATGGGCGGACGCATCGGCGTGGCGAGCGTGCCTGGCGAAGGCTCGACGTTCTGGTTCACAGCGCGATTCAAAAAGGATTTGCGACCGGAGGTGATGTCGCGCGAGGCTGCGCTGGCCGGCGTCCGGGCGCTGCTGCTCGACACGAACGAGTTGAATCGACTCGTGCTGCGACGCCATCTCAATTCGTCATCGGTGAGCGTCGAGGAAATGTCGTCGGGCGACGCTGCGATCGAGGCACTGCGCCGTGCGCGAATAGATGGACGACCGTTCGACGTGATCGTCCTCGAAATGCAGCTCGGCGCAACCGACGGCATCTCGATCGCGCGCATGATCCACGCCGATCCGTTGATTCGCGAAACGCCGATCGTCCTGGTGACCGCGATCGGCCGCCGTAAGAGCGATGTCGATTTTTTCAAGTCCGAAGGCATCAATACGTTCGTCATGAAACCGGTTCGGCGCGCGCAACTGATCTCGGCAATCACGCAGGTCGTGCCTCGGGTCGGAGCACCGGCTTTAGCCGGTGAGCCCTCGGCTGAAGCCGGGGCGACATCAAGGAAAGACATCCTGGTCGTCGAAGACAACGTCGTGAATCAGAAAGTCGCCGTCGGCCAATTGCGAAGTCTCGGCTACGACGCCGACGTCGCCCGCAGCGGCAACGAAGCGCTGGACGCGATTCGCAATCAGTCATACGACCTGATTTTTCTCGACTGTCAGATGCCCGACATCGATGGCTACGACGTCGCGCGCACGATCCGCAGCATGGAAAAAGGCGGCCGGCGCGTACCGATCGTCGCGATGACCGCCCACGCGATGGAAGGCGAGCGCGAGAAGTGCATCGCCTCGGGGATGGACGACTATCTCACCAAACCGGTCAGCATGCAGCGGCTCAGCAGCGTGCTGGTGCGATGGATCGGCGCGCGCGCCGACGTGGTGGACATGGAAAAAATGGCCGGATTGCAGCAGCTCGCCAAGGCCAATCCTTCGTTCATGCGCGACATTACGGCGCTGTTTCGCGAGGACGCCCTCGTGCGTCTGCACGAGCTTCGCGATGCGCTCCACGACGCGAACCCCGAGCGCGTATCCCGCGCAGCGCACTCGCTCAAAAGCAGCTCCGGGAATATCGGAGCGTCGCGAATGTACTCACTTTGTGCGACGATCGAATCCACCGCGAAACAGGGGAATCTCGATGGAATCGGCGAAATGGTGGAACAGTTGGCGACCGAGCTCGAACGCGCTCTGGCCGCCCTGTCGCAGTCTGCCGATTCCGCAGGTAAGTAAGTAGTGCCCGGAAAGCGAGGGTGCTTTGCTATCCTCGCTGTTTTGAACTGATGTCGACTGAACTTCTCGGATCGTATCGGCTGATCGATCGCCTCGGCGCGGGTGGGATGGGAGAGGTCTGGCGTGCCGAGGACACGCGCTTGCTGCGGTCGGTGGCGATCAAGATCCTCTCCGAGCGCATTGCCAACGATCCGGAATGGAAGGCGCGATTCCTGCGCGAGGCGCGCACGATCGCGCAGATGAATCATCCCAACATCGCCACCATCTACTCGATCGAGCAGGAAGCTGAAAAGCTCTTCATCGTCATGGAGCTGGTCGAGGGAGAGTCGCTCGCGACCGTCCTCGCCAGAGGGCCGCTTCCGCCGCAGGAAGCTGTTCGCATGATGCAGCAGGTAGCCGAGGCGCTCGCGGAAGCGCACGAGAAGGGCGTCGTTCACCGCGACGTCAAACCCGACAATGTCATCGTCGGCAAGCGCAGTGTAAAGGTCCTCGACTTCGGAATCGCCAAACAACTGGTGTCGAGCACCGAGACTCCGACGCTGACGCAAGCCGGCCTCATCGTCGGTACACCTTTCTACATGTCGCCTGAACAAGCCCTCGGAAAACCCGTTGATGCTCGCAGCGATCTCTTCTCGCTCGGCGTTGTGCTCTACGAAGCACTCACCGGCAAGCGACCCTTCGAGGGTGAGTCCGTCACCGAGACGATGATGAACATCATCATGCAGGAGGCGCCTGACCTCTCGACCACCTCACCGGCGTCGCTGCCGCCGAGTCTCGTCGAGATCGTCAATCGCGCGTTGCAGAAAAAACCGGAGCGCAGGTTCGGGAGCGCCGGCGAAATGGTCGACGCCTTGGCGCGCGTCGATTTCAAGACCGGTTCGGCGGCGAAAGCGCCGGCAAAGCCGCCGAAGATCGATGCCCCAACCGTCGCGATGCCGAGCGCGCCGCAGCCGGCGCAGACGCCGATCCCGGGTCAGCGCGCGCTGATCGCCGATGACGACCCGGTGACGCGATACCTCATTGCAAACATTTTGGCGCAACGTCGGATCGCGTTCGATGAGGCGGCCAACGGCGCCGATGCTGTCAAAGCGCTCAAGGCCCATGAATACACGCTCGTTTTTCTCGACCTGATGATGCCGCGTGTCGACGGCTGGGGCGTCATCGATTTTCTCCGCCGTTCGAAGACCAAACCGCCGCGGATCGTGGTGATTACCGGCGTCAAAGATCAGACGCTCAGCGTGGCCGACCGCGAGCTCGTGTCGGGCCTCATTTACAAACCGCTCGACCCGTCGGAGGTCGACCGGGTTGTTCAGCAGACCCTAAGCGTGACCGCCGGCTGAGAGCCGGCGCTACGTAGAGCCGCCTCTCAGGCGGCTTGGCCCGCATGCGGGGAGAGGGACGGGGTGAGGGGCATTGGCCTACTTTCCGCAACTAAAATACGTAAGCCATGACGGATCGTCCCCTCGTGCTGATCGCGGACGACGACGAGAGTGTCGTAAAACTGCTGAAGCTGTACCTCAAGCCGCTGAACTGCGACTTTTTGGAAGCGAAAGACGGCGAAGAGGCGCTCGCGATCGCGCAGTCGCGGATGCCGGCCGTCGTTCTTCTCGATGTCATGATGCCGAAGCGCAGCGGCTGGGAAGTTTGCCAGGCGCTCAAGGCAGTCCAACGCACATCGAAAATCGCGGTGGTGCTGATCACCGGCCGCGGCGACGTCAAGGATCGTCTCACCGGTTTGCAGCTCGGCGCCGATGACTACCTCGTCAAGCCGTTCAATCCGGATCAGGTCGTAAAACGCGTCGCGCGACTCCTCGAGCGGCGCACGGAAACCGTTTTTCCCGAGACGGAAGTTCCAGCGCGCCCGGCGGAGGCGCTTCTCGTCGATCGCGCGACCGGCCTTCCGACGGTGCCGGTTGTCCTCGACAGGCTGAAAGAGATCCTCATCGAGCAGAGCGAGATTGGAATCGTCTACGTCGACATCGAACAATTCGAAGCGATCGAGGCGGAATACGGTTGGGCGTTCTTCGACGAATTCGTACGGCGCGCGAGCGAAGTCATCGGGGAAGAGGCGCGCTCACGATTTCCGAAAGCGATCGTGGCGGCCAACCTCGCCGGGGGATCGAGCTTCTACATCTTTTTCGAAACGCATGGGACCGACGTGCGCCAGGAATCGGCGTTCGATACCATCGCGAACGATCTGCGGCAGAAGCTGATCGAGAACATGCGATCGCAGTTTCCGAACATGCAGCAGGGTCAGATCGGGTTCTTCGTCGGTGTGGCGCGCATCGATTACCGGCCGCAGATCCGCCTCGAGCGTCAGATCTATCAGGGGATGCAGACGGCCTCCGACGCCGTGCGTGACGCCGAGCAGCAGCGCAAGAAACAGCTCGCGCGCGAGCTGCGCGACATCATCCGCCGCAAACGCATCACCACGATGTTCCAGCCCATCGTGCGCGCAAAAGATCTCACCGTCTTCGGTTACGAAATCCTCACGCGCGGTCCGGCGCACTCGTCATTCCTCAATTCCGACATACTCTTCTCGTTCGCGCGAGAGACGAACCTGGCCTGGGGTCTGGAGGCCGTGTCGCTCGAATGCGCGCTGCGGCGATTGCGATCGTTCGATTTGAACGAACGCAAGTTTCTCCTCAATCTCGAAGCGGAGATGTTTTCGGAATCGGAGTTTCGGATTCACGAGGTGGTGTCGTTCTTCTCGGAGCATCGCGGGCATTTCGTGTTCGAGCTCACCGAGCGGGCTGCCATCGAGGACTACCAGGCCTTTCGCAATCTGCTCGATGAATTTCGATCGAAGGGCATCGAGGTCGCGATCGACGATGCTGGATCGGGCTACGCGTCGCTCGAGGCGATCGCTGCGCTGTCGCCGGACTATTTGAAGATCACGAAGGGCCTGGTATCGACTCTGGCGAGCGAGCCGATCAAGCAGGACCTCGTGAAGATGCTGGTCGACCTGGCGGCGAAGATCAACGCCAAAACGATTGCCGAGGGGATCGAGACGGCCGAGGAGTACGAGGCCTGTCGCGAGCTCGGCATCGATCTGCTGCAGGGTTACTATCTCGCGCATCCGCAAGAGCAGCTCCGGACGGGAGACGCGGAAGTGGCTACTCTTGTCGGATCACTAACGGCTAACGCCTGATGATTCGATTGGCGCGCAAGCCCTCGCTGTGGATGAATTTCTTCGGCCGCCTGATTTTCACCATCGTGTGGGCGGTCGGATGCGCCGTTGCATCATTTTGGGTCTGGCCGCATCGATTCGGCATGCCCACTTTGTCGCTCATCATCCTCGGGCTCTTCGATTTGATCGCCATCGGACTCGTGTGGGATGTCATCATCCGATTCTCGCGCATGCGGCAGCAGCACGAGCCGGTTGTCGAAATCGATCGCGACTCGCCTGCCTATGGCGATTCGGTGCAAGTCCGAATCGTCGAAGAACATCCGGAGTCGATCACTGAGATGGGCGTCAAGCTGGTCGGGGAGTGCGATTCGCGAGCGGTTCGCGAATTCACGGAGCATCGCGAAACAGTCATCACGCACATGCGCTGCTACGAGGAAGAGCTGTTGCGACTGAAACCGGCGTCCGGCGAGCCGATCAATCGCGTTGTGCAGATGCATCTGCCCAAATCGCCACCGGCGGACGACGTCGCCTGGAAGATCATCATCGATTCGCACCTCAAGCAGGGCGGGGTGATCGAGCATCCCTTCCCATTGCGCGTGTCAGGGTAGACTCTAGCCACAGGTATCCCTTGGAATCCTCCTCAATCCCCAAGCGCATCGTCCGGGTGGGCGATTTCCATCTCGATTTGCAATCGGGTGAGTTGCGCAGCGACGGACAGACGATAAGGCTTGCCGATCAGCCGTTCCAGATCCTCCGTCTCCTGGTCGCGCGCCGCGACGAGGTGATCACGCGAGACGAGCTTCGGCAGGAGCTCTGGCCGGCCGACACATTCGTCGACTTCGACAGTGGGTTGAACAGCGCGATGAAGAAGCTCCGCGACGCGCTCGGAGATTCTGCCGATCAACCGACTTACATCGAGACGCTGCCGCGGCGGGGCTATCGCCTCATCGCGCCGGTCCGGGAGGAACCATCTCCGACGACCGCGACCGTTTCAGCGAGACCTCACGTCCGTTGGGCATGGGTTCTGGCGATCATCGTCGTTCTCGCGTTGGCGGGGATTGCAATGCTGCGCTTCCGGCAAACAAGC
>QHVX01000124.1 GCA_003222375.1 Acidobacteriota bacterium | reverse complement strand
ATCGCGTACGGCATGTACTCGGGATACCGGTCGCGCGTCAGCCAGGTCGCGCCCGCGATGTAGGCGCCGAGGACCAGACCCCAAAAGAGAATGGATCCTTCGAGCGATGACCAGAGGCTGACGATCGTCACCCAGGTCGGGACCTCGCGCGATCCGACGTGCGCCACGTATCCGACCGAGAAATCGTGACTGAGTAGCGCGTACTCCATGACCAGCGTCGCGAGCGCCATGAGCACTGCGAAGCCATAGGCGAACCTTTGCGCTACACGCAAGCCATCTGCAGCATTTTTGCGTCCAGCGGAAAACGCGATCATCGAGCCTGCGGCGGACACGAAGACGGAGGCGAGGATGAGGAAGCGGCCGAGCCCGGCAGTCACTCGATGCCTTTCGTCGACTTGATCAGTTTCTTTGCGTCGATCTGTTCGCCGGCCTTCGGTGCGCGATATTCGTTGTTGTGCGAAACCATCAGTCGGTCGCTCTGAAAATATCCTGCGCGCGTCATCGTCCCCTCGACAACGACGCCGATCCCCTCACGAAACATCTGCGGAGGAACTCCATTCGACTTCACATGAACCGTGGCGCGCCGGTCGGTCACCTCGAAGTCGAGCATCGATCCATTACCCATATGCACAGATCCCGGTGCTACCTGACCGCCGAGGCGAATCGTCGCTCCGTACGCCTTATCACCGGCATGCGCGATGTCGTTCGGCGACCAGTAATACACGAGATTCTTGCTGATTCCGGTGCCGGCGATGACTGCAAAGCCGATCGCAGCAATTGCAAGTGCAGCCAGGAGAAAGATTCGGGAGCGGCTCATCTCGATTTTCGTTGCCGGACGAACAATGACACTCCATAAGTCGTAAGCACGAGCGCGGTCCATCCATACGCGGCGATCACGAACGGCCAGCCGCCGGTGATATATCCGCCGGTCATGCGAGCTCCTCCGCGAATTCCTGCGGCGGCGGCGCAAGCTCTTCCGAGAGCCTCTGCGATGCGATTCGCGACCGCATCGCGATGAATCCGCTCATCAGAAACAGAATTCCGAAGGCGTTCAACCGCAGCGGGAGATGGAACTGCGAAGAAACGGTGGCCGGACTCGACTGCATCTGATGCAGCGAATTCCACCAGCGCACCGAGAAGTAAACGATCGGAAGATCGACCGCCGCGATGATCGTGGCGACCGAACAGAGAACCGCACGCTTCGGCGGATCGTCGACGAAGCGGCGTAGCGCCAGAATGCCGGCGAACGAGCAGAGCAATACTGCCGTGGAGGTCAGGCGAGGGTCCCAATCCCACCACACTCCCCACGTCGGTTTCGCCCAGATTGCTCCCTGACAGCACAGAAGGAATCCGAGCAATGCGCCGACTTCCAGGCCCGCTTCGAGGCGCGCATCCCACTTGAAGTCACTTGTGAAGAGAAATGCCATGGCGGCGCCGAACGCAAACAGCACAGACAGCATCCAGTTCCACGCCGTCGGCACATGGACGTACATGATCCGCTGCACCTCGCCCATGTAATGCTCGGGCGGCGCCACGAACAGACCGAGATACGAACCAACGAGAAGGCAGATGACACCGAGAGTCATCAGCGCGTGTGGCAGTTTGGGAAACCGTGGGTTGGCAGCCATGCGTGACGATTAATCTTCGACTACTCGATCAAACAGTAGCCCGCAAAGCGACCAGTATATTCCGTTGAATGCAATAAGGAGTGCCATCCATCGGCTGCCCTGTTCCATCGGGTCCCCGAGGATTGCGAAAGAGGTCGCCTTTACGGAGGCCAGGAGTACCGGAACGATCAATGGAAAAAGTAGAAGCGGAAGAAGCGTTTGCTTCGCGCGCGCCTGCGAAGTCATCGCCGAGTAAAGAGTTCCGGGGGCGGAAATGCCGGCAGTTCCGAGGACGATGATGAGAAGGACAGTGGGAATGCGCGTCGTTCCGGCGTCGTACAACACAACCATCACGGGCACCAACGCGATGCCGAGGAGCATCAACTGAATCGTGTTCGCGAGCGCCTTTCCGTAGTAGAGCACGCGCGGACTGACGGGCAGCAGCAGCAAACCTTCCAATGCCCGATTCTCCATCTCGGCGTGAAAACTCTCGCTCAGCGTCAACGTCGACGACAGGAGCAAACCCAGCCACAAAAATCCGGCTGCATGCTGACGGAGTGCGGCAGAATTGGGGCCGATTGCGAAACTGAACAGCAGCAGCGACGTCGCCCCAAAGACGAATACCGCCACCGCTTGCGCACGCGTTCGCCACTGCAGCAAGAATTCTTTGCGCAGCGCGGCGATCATGCGACGCGGCCGTTCTCCAACGCCAGCTTCGTGTCGGCGAAATGCGCAACGCGATCGATCTGATGCGTCGCAACCACCACCGTCGCGCCGCCGCGCTTCAGCTCCACGATCACCTGTTCAACCAGAACGAAGCCTTCCGGGTCGAGCTGGCCGTAAGGCTCGTCGAGAAACGCGATCGCCGGTTTTTGCAGCAGTACACGCGCGAATGACAATCGCTTACGCATGCCGGCGGAGAAGGTGGAAACAGGATCGTTCGCTCGCTCCAGCAGGCCGACGCGCTCCAACGCCGCCGAGGTCGGCGGCGCTCCACCCATAATTTCGAGGTTTTCGCGGGCAGTCAGCGATTCATAGAGATACGACTGATGCGCGAGAAGAGCGGTGGCGCGCCGGATTTCGTCGCGACCTTTGACGATGTCATGTCCCGCGACCGTGGCGCGTCCGCCATCGGCTCGGATCGCGGTCGACAGGATGCGGAGCAGCGTCGTTTTGCCGGAGCCGTTGCGGCCGGAAACCATCATCACCTGGCCGGGACGAAGCTGAAACGAGACATCCGCGAGCGCCCAGCGGCGGCCGTATCGCCGCGCCAGATGCGCGGCATCGATGGCCAGCGGCTCCATCGGCATAACGGTATCATCACGCCTCGATGCGCCGACTCCTGGCCGTGATCGCAATCACCGGCTGCACTACCGCGCCATCAACGCCGCCGTCGGCAGCACCGGCGCAGCCCGCATCGCCATACGGATTCACGGTCGAAGAGGAAGCGCGCATTCTCCAGCTCGAGGATCGTCGCGAATACGATCCGGCGATCGTCGAGCAGTGGGTGCATCATCCCAATTCGCTCCATCGATCGCGCATCGCCCTCGCGCTTGGCCGTATCGGTCCGCACACGTTCATCGATTCGAACGGAAACGGAGAGCGCGATTCGACCGAACGGCAGGCGGGCGTCGAAGATCTGGCCGGACTCGCGAACGATCGTGATCCGACCGTTCGCGTCGCGACTGCGTTTGCCCTCGGCCAAATCGGCGACGTCACGGCCAGCGACACACTGCTGCAGCTCGCCGCCGATCGCGAGAGCGCCGATGTCGCAGCCGAGGCAATCGAAGCGTTATCGAAGTTCGGAGCGAAGCTACCGCTCGATTCCTACCGACGATTCACAGCCGAAGATCAACGCGAAGGCGTTCGCGCTCGAGCGGTTCGATATCTCTTCCGATTCCGATCGGATGACGCCTCGGAGATCGCCGCCAACGCGCTGGCATCACCGTCGAACGCCATTCGACAGGAGGCCGCTTATGCGCTCGCCCGCCGCGCCTACGCGCCGGCCCGCGCGCGGCTCGAGCTGCTGATCAACGACGGCAACCCCCTCACGCGTGCCTACGTCGCGCGCGCACTCGGTGTTATCGCCGCTCCGGAGTCGATTCCCGTTCTCATCGGCGCGCTCGCCGATCAGCATCCGTGGGTTCGAACGAACGCCGTCGTCGCAATCGCGCGCATCGCGGCGAAGTCGCCACCGGTGGGCGATGCGAAAGATACGGTTCGCGTCATCGGCGCGGCTGAAGATCCCGACTCCGGTGTCCGCGCCTCGGCCATCGAAGCGCTCGGCTACTACGCACCGAAAAACGAGGTCGCGCGAAAACGCCTTCTCGAGATGTCGACAACCGGATCGCGATGGGAACGCGAGCTGGCCGCCGGCGCGATCGCAAAGCAGCTCAATGACGAAAAACTCTTGCCCGCTGACCTGAGTGGTTGGGCAAAGGTGCGCGTTCTCGAGGCCGCTTCGGCGGTGTCGGATCGATTACGGCCGCAGTACGCTCGCGATTCCGAGGCCCTCGTTCGTGCGAGCGCGCTGAGCACGATCGCCGACGATCATGTTGCCGCGAATCTTTCGTTGATTCGCGCCGGCCTCGACGATCCCGATGTCATCGTCCGCGGCTACGCCATCGATCGCTATTCGAAATCGCAGGACGGGGCGAAACTCGCGACGCTGACCGCCGCTGAAGAGCGCGCTCGACGCGACCGCCAGGATGACGCGAGGCTGTCGGCAATTCGCGGCCTGGCGGAAATCGATTATTCCGATCGCGAATCTTTTCTCCGCGGACTGCTGCCGGATGCCGATCCGGTGGTCCGTCGCGTGGCAGCAGACCTCATCGAACAGAAGTTGAACAAGCGCCGGCCGCAATTCACGCCGCTCGCGGTTCAGAGAAACGATTACGCGCAAATCGTCGAGTGGGCGCGGCAGCCGCACAGCGCGTCGATTCGCATGGCACGTGGGCGGATCGAGATCGCGCTGCTGACGCACGATGCGCCGATGACGACATGGAACTTTGCGCAACTGGCAGGCAACCACTTCTTCGACAACACCACGTTCATGCGCGTAGTCCCGAATTTCGTGATTCAAGGCGGCGATCCGCGCAACGACATGGAAGGAAGTCCGGGCTACTCCATCCGCGATGAGAGCAATCTTCAAAAGTACACGCGCGGCGCAGTCGGCATGGCGCTCTCCGGACCCGACACCGGCGGCTCGCAGTTTTTCATCACCCATTCGCCGCAGCCGCATCTCGACGGCGGCTACACGATCTTCGGCCGCGTCACCGACGGCATGAACGCGGTCGTCGATCCGACCGAGCGCGGCGATCGCGTGGACGCCATCGTGATCGATCAGAAGCGATGATGTCATTCCGAGCGTCAGCGAGGAATCGGTGTGGGTGGGATGGCACGATCATCGCGCCGCCCGCCCACACCGATCCCTCGCTACGCTCGGGATGACAATGTCGGTACTCTTCGGCCGATTCTTCCAACTCGTCGGATTGGTTCTGCTGCCGATCGGCCTGTCGATCGGACTCTTCAAAAATGAGGTGCAGCTCGAGGTCCGCCTGCTCTTCATCGGGGGCGCCTTTTTTGTGGTCGGATGGCTGATGGCGCGGAAAAAGTGAAATACACCGTCGTGCTGACCGCCGCCTATCCGCCGATCGCGCGCGAGATTCTCGCAGGCGAATTCGACGTCATCGAGCATCCGACCGAATCGGAACGCACCGAGGACGACGTCATCACGATTTTGTCGGAGGCCGATGCGGCCATCACGCTGCTGAGCGATCCCCTCACCCGCCGCGTCCTGTCGTCGAACTCGAACTTGCGGATCGTCGCGAACTGCGCCGCCGGCTACAACAATGTCGACGTTGCCGCTGCGCGCGAGCTCGGCATCGTCGTCACGAACACGCCCGGTGTTCTGACTGAGGCGACCGCGGACCTGACGATGGCGTTGATTCTGGCCGTCACGCGCCGCTTGATCGAAGGGGATCAGGAAGTGCGGTCGGCCGGCCGCTGCATCTGGGAGCCGCTGCACATGCTCGGCGTTTCGCTGCAGGGCAAACGCCTCGGCATCATCGGCATCGGGCGGATCGGAACAGCGGTCGCGGCGCGCGCGCGGGCTTTCGGGCTGGAGGTCGTCGGTGTGCGCCGCAGCGAGTCACTCGACAAGCTGCTCGCAACGGCTGACATCGTCTCGATTCACACGCCGCTGAATCGCGAGACCTATCACCTGATCGACGCGGCAGCGATTGCCAAAATGAAGCAAGGGGCGTTCATCATCAACACCGCGCGCGGCCCGATTATCGATGAGGGTGCACTCTGCGACGCCCTGGAAAGCGGCCACATCGGCGGCGCAGCGCT
>QHVX01000123.1:6395-10367 GCA_003222375.1 Acidobacteriota bacterium | reverse complement strand
CATGCGCATGTACATCCGTTACGCCGAACGGAAGCGCTGGAAAGTCGACATGATCGACGCCAATTACTCCTCGGTGAACGGCGTGAAGGACGCCACGCTGCAGATTCAGGGTGACCGTGTTTACTCGCGACTGAAATTCGAATCGGGCGTGCATCGCGTGCAACGCGTTCCGCAGACTGAAACGCAGGGACGCATTCACACTTCCGCAATCAGCGTTGTCGTACTGCCGGAAGCCGAGGATATCGACATCCAGGTGGCGGAGAAGGAGATTAGCATCGACACTTTCTGTTCATCGGGACCAGGCGGGCAGTCAGTGAACACGACGTATTCGGCGGTCCGCATCACGCACTTGCCGACCGGCTTGATCGTTTCGTGTCAGGACGAGAAGTCACAGATCAAGAATCGTCAGAAGGCCCTCAAAGTCCTCAAGGCACGTTTGTACGAGATCGAGCGTCAGAAGCGCGAGGCTGAGCTGTCGGCGACGCGTAAGGGCATGATCGGCAGCGGCGATCGATCGGAGAAAATCCGCACCTACAACTTCCCTCAGGACCGCGTCACCGATCACCGCATCGGGCTGACGGTTCACAATCTGCCGTCGATCATGGATGGCAACCTCGACGTCATCATCGAGCCGGCGATCGCGCATTTCCAGGCTGAGAAGCTTCGCGAGGCCGTCGAGGCGAAATGAAACGCCGCGCCGACGCCATCCTCAAACGCGCCCAGGCTGAATATCTCGAGCGACTCTCACCTCCACGCGATCCGCTGCTGGCGCGCATGGAGGCCTTCGCTGCCGAGCACAGACACCCGATCGCAGACCCAGAAGTCGGCCAGCTTCTTCGCATCCTGGTGCGCACGAAGAAGCTACGGCACATCCTCGAAGTCGGAACCAACATCGGCTATTCGGTGATCGTGATGGGGCGGGAGTGCGGGCGGGAGACCGTGTTGGAGACGATCGAAATCGATCCCGGCATCCTCGCCACGGCGAAAGGGTTCGTGTCGGAAGCCAAGCTCGCTTGCGACGTGCGATTGCATCAGGGCGCGGCGCTGGAAGTCATCCCGCACCTGAGCGGACCCTTCGATTTCATCTTCATCGACTGCGTGAAGACCGAGTACGGACAGTACCTCGATGGACTTCTGCCGAAGCTCGAGCGCGGCGCCGTGATCGTGTGCGACAACCTGCTGTGGGGTGGTGAAGTCGCCGGCGGGAGAGGCGATGCCAACACGATCGCGCTGCGGAAATTCAATCGCCGCATCGCCGGCGACCCGGCGCTGACGGCCATCGTTCTGCCTCTTGGCGACGGGACAGGCGTCTCGGTTGTCAACTGAAACAAAAACGCCGCCCGAAGGCGGCGTTTCGATTTGGTTCGTAGAAATCCGATTACTTCGATGACGTTCCCGAAGCGACCATCTTCTTCACGGTGCCCTTCACGGGGAGCGTGACGACCGGATTGATTTTGTCGCTGGTGTAAATCTTCACCGTGCCATCGATATCGCCTGGCTTGGCGTCTTTTGCCACCTGCAGCGTGACTTCGTAGTCGCCCTTCTGTGCCAGCGGCTTGAACGCTGTCGTGATCGCCGGTACGGTCGATTCAACCTTGGTGACCACGAACTGCTCCGGCGTCTTCAAGTCATTCGAATGCAGCAGCACCGACCGTGTGGCGGCTGCGTCGCTCGGAGCGACTTCCCCGAAGTTCAGCATCGTCGGCTCGACGCGATAGGTCGGCCGAATCACGCCCGTGACGCTGATCGGATACTCAGGGGAGTGCTTCGAGCTGGTGATGATGCGAATCTTGTCGGCCATCGGGCCGATCTTGGCGTTCGGGCCGCCGACAGTGATGTCGACGCGGTACTGATCCTGGCCCTTCTTGCCGATGCTCGTGTTGCGCTCCGCTTCATCGAGCTTCTTGTACGTGACTTTCACCCAATCGCCGGGGACCTGCACGTCCGTGATCGCGAAAGGCTCATCCTCTTCCGAGTAGAGCGTCACGCTCTGCGTGGTGACGTCGCCCTGAAGCTGATTGAACCGAACAAATCCCGCCGGGTAAGCGTCGACGTACGGTTTCACGATCGCGTGGATCGTTAGGGTCGAGGTCGGCGATGCCGGATCGTTCGTTTCCAGCGTGACCGTCTTGGCGATCGGTCCGTTGAAATTCGTGGTGTCGACGTGGGCGGTGACCTTTCCGGTTTCGCCCGGCTTGATCACTTTGTCGAAGTCGGCGACCGTGCAGCCGCAGCCCGGCTTGGCAGCCAGGATCTGCAGATCGGCGTTGCCGGTGTTCTTGACCACAAATGACCATTCCAGCTTGTCGCCCTTCGGGACTTCGCCGTACTCCTTGACCGGTTCGACGAGCGTCAGGCGAGGCGCCTTCTCGTCCGCTGTGGCAGACTTGGTCGCGTCGGCTTTCGTCGTCTTGGTCTGCGCGGCGGCGATGCACGCCACCAGAAAAGCCATCGCCAGGACAGCAATTCGCTTCAATGACATGTGAAACTTCCTCCTGTAATTGACCGGTCGTTCGAACACGACCGTAGCGGAGACGATTCCCGATCGCATTCTACTGAAAAGCACAGATCTTGCTGATTGAAGAGCTCGATGCCTCATGTCAAACAAATTCCTGAGATCAAACGTGTCTACCTGATCGGAATCGGCGGCACCGCGATGGCCTCGCTGGCCGGCATGCTGCAGCAACGCGGTTACGAGGTCGGCGGTTCCGATGAGCACGTTTATCCCCCGATGTCGACGTACCTGGAAAGCCTCCACATCCCTGTGCTCGAAGGGTATACGCGCGAGCATTTGGAGACGTTTCGGCCCGATCTGGTGGTCATCGGCAATGTTGCATCTCGAAACAACTCGGAAGCTGAGGCCAGCCTGGCAATGGACCTGCCGTACACCTCCATGCCGGAGGCGATCTATGAGCTGTTCATCAAGGGGAAGCATTCGATTGTCGTCACCGGCACACACGGCAAAACGACGACGACGTCGCTGATGGCGTGGGTCCTCGAGACCGCCGTCCGCGATCCGAGCATGGTCGTGGGCGGCATCCCTCTGAATTTCAATCACAACTTCAAGCTGGGGGAGGGATCGGACTTCGTCATCGAGGGCGATGAGTACAACACCGCCTTCTTCGACAAAGGCCCCAAATTTTTGCACTATAAAGCGAATACATTAATCGTTAACAATATTGAGTTCGATCACGCCGACATCTATCCGGACCTCGACGCCATCATCGAAGCGTTTCGCTCGGGGGTGCAGCAGGTAGCGCCAGGCGACACGATCGTCGCGAACGGCGATGACCCAAACGTCCGAGGACTCCGCAAGGACGCGCGTGCGCGATGGATCACATTCGGAGCGGGCGACGTCGTCGCGAAGGATGTGGAGTTCGCGCCCGATTACACCGCCTTCACGGCGTGGTGGGAAGGCAGGGAGTGGTTTCGATTTCGGAGCACGCTTTCCGGCCGTCACAACGTCCTCAATGCGCTGGCGGTCATTGCCACTGCCCGACTTCGCGGCTTGTCGGCTGAAGAGATTCAGAAGGGGCTCGAGACGTTCCAGGGAATCAAGCGGCGGATGGAAGTGCGCGGCGTCGAACGCGGCGTCACTGTCATCGACGATTTCGCACATCATCCGACCGCCATTGCGACCACGCTCAACGGCGCGCGGCGCCGTTACCCCGGCCGGCGGCTGTGGGCGCTCTTCGAGCCGCGGTCGATCACGTCGAGCCGCAAAGAATTCGAGAGCGGCTATATCGACGCCTTCCACGAAGCCGACCGCGTGATCATCGGTCCGATCTTTCATCGCGATCGCTACCAGTCGCGCTACGGACTCGACAAGATGATGTCGGTGCCCGACATCGTCACCCGCCTGAATGCCGACGGAATTCCGGCAACGCAGTTGGATGACTTCGATGCCATCGCCGACAACGTGGCGCGCGAGGCTTCCGAAAGCGACGTCGTGGTCGTGATGTCGTCAGGCGC
>QHVX01000123.1:0-6370 GCA_003222375.1 Acidobacteriota bacterium | reverse complement strand
TTCATGGGCTTCGCCGATGACGCGAATGCGCTGATTCAAGAAAAAAAATTCGAAGAGCTCGAATCCCTCTGGATGAGCCAGTTGGAGCGCGATCCGAGCGACGTCGAACCTTTCCTGCGAACGGCCAAGGCCCTTCGCAAATCCGAGCAGCGTACCCAATCCGACACACTCCTCGGCCTCCTCGCCGAAATGTTGCTCGAGCGAAAAATGTGGCGGGAGCGCCTGCAAGTTCTCAAAGAGATCGGCCGGCTCTCCAAACATCCCGGGCAACTGCGTCCCCAGATCGAGGAGGCGTTGCGGCGTTCTTACGGCGCGCGAAAGACTTTTCAGCGCGCGTTTGATTTCGCCGGTTTCAACGAGCCGTCGAGCAATCCGGTCGAGCGCGCGGAAAAGATCGAGAGCTGGCTGTTGTACGACGAGGGCCAGCCGTACTTCATGGCCGGACGCGGCGCGGGTGTGGTCGTCGAGCTGAATCCGGAGCTCGGCATCGCGCGGCTCGACTTTGAAAGAGAGAAGCGCGTTTCCGTTCCCCTTGGCGCTGCCGGGAAGTTCCTCACGCCGCTGAGCGACGGGCACGTCCTGCGCGAGAAGTTCAAGGATGCCGCCAAGATCAAAACCGAGGCGGTGAAGTCGCCGTCGAGTTTTTTTGCGCGCGTCCTGCAGAGCTTCGGCCGGCCGATGACGATGGCCGAAGTGCGCGACGCGGTCATCGGAATCGTGCCCGAAGAAAAGTGGAGCTCGTGGTGGACATCGGCGCGAAAGAATCCGCAGATCGTGGTCAGCGGCACCGGCGCGAAGGCGGCGTATTCGTGGAGCGCCTCGACGGGCGAAGCGGACAAGACGATCCGCCGCGAATTCGACCGCGCCGATCCGAAGACCAAGCTCGATCTGGCGCGAAAACACAGCGCCCGCAGCAAGGAGCTGGCCGATGCATTCTCGACCGCGCTCGCGAACGAGGCCGTTCGCCTGGCGAGGAGCGATCCGGCGATGGCCTGGCAGATTCTGACAACTCTAGAATCTCTGCCCGGCGCATACACGCCGCCTTTCGATCCGGCTTCGCTGCTCAGCGGCGCACTAGCCTCACGAACGGTGGCCGCCATCAGCGACAAAGCGCTTCGCGAGCGCGCGCTGACCACCGTTCGCAATGCGCATCCCGATTGGCCGAAGGTATTCGGCGAAATTTTCTTTATCGACGACGAGCCGCGCATTCTGTCGCTCGTCATGTCGACCCTCGAGAAAGACGGACAGAGCGACATTCGCGACCGGCTGATCGACGAGACATTGCGCTACCCGCGGCGGCATCCGCGTGCCTTTTACTGGTATGCGAAGCAGCTCGATGAACAAGATCCGCTTCCCGATCGCGCGAGCTATGGACTCGTCTTTCAAATCCTGGAAGCGATCGCGTCAGACGAATTCGCTCCCGTTCGCGCTCGCCTGAAGGATTTCTTCGACAAGGGTGGCTTCATTACACGCATCATCATGAAGGTCGACAACGAAGAACAGGCCCGGAAGCTGGCGGAGAGTCTCGATCGCTACGGCGCCATCGAAGAGTATCGGCGCGAGGACGTCAAGCACGCCCTGCTCATGAAATATCCGTCGCTCCGCGAGCCGCAGGTCGAGCCGATCTACGCCACCGCCGATTCGCTCGCGAAAAAACGCGGGGAGCTCGAGCATCTGCTCAAGGTCGAGATTCCGGCGAACAAAAAAGCGATCCAGGTCGCGCGCGAGATGGGCGATCTCAGCGAGAACTTCGAATACAAGTCCGCGCGACAGCGCGACGAATATCTTTCCGCGCGCGTCGGCAAGCTGCAGACCGAGCTCGCGAACGTTCGCGTGATCGAACCGGCCAGCGTCGATACGAGTGCCGTGCGCGTCGGAACGAAGGTCGCCCTCTCCAATGGCGACGTTCGCCGCGAGGTCACCATCCTGGGTCCGTGGGAGTCCGCGCCCGAGCACGGAATCTATTCGAATCAGTCCGACGTCGCCAAAGCCTTGATCGGGCATGCCGCCGGCGAGATCGTCACGTTCATGGGGAACGACTACGAAATCGAGTCGATCCGGCGCTGGAACGAATGAAGGACTGAGGACTGAGGACTGAGGACTGAGGACTGAGGACTGAGACTGAGGACTGAGGACTGAGGACTGAGGACTGAGAAGGAGTGCGATCGTGATCGTTTTGCGACTCAGTCCTCAGCACTCAGTCCTCAGTCCTTGTACAATGACGCGGCCATGACCTACATCATCGCTGAACCCTGCATCGGCACGAAAGACACGGCGTGCGTCGATGTTTGTCCGGTGGATTGCATCCATCCGCGAAAGGATGAAGCCGGCTTTGCCGAAGCCACCATGCTGTACATCGACCCGGAAGTATGTATTGACTGTGGCGCTTGCGAACCGGCGTGTCCTGTGCAAGCAATCTTCACGGCGGATCTGACGCCTGAAAAATGGAAACAGTACATTCAGATCAATGCAGATTGGTACAAAAGTCGAAGTTGATATTTGTGACTGAAGTCACTACATTAGTCAGCACCGTGCGATAGAGTCTCAAACACAGAAACGGCCGGCTTGACGGCGACAAAGGGGCGTAACGCCCCTTTTTTGTTCTTTAGAAAATTTTTCAATGGGTCGTTCGAGACCCTTCAGCTACGCGCCCACCTCGGACCCAGCCACGGGGAGCGGGCGAATGGGCGTGCCCCTGTGGACCAATTGCTGAAGCTACCTCTCTCTCTGCAACGCGAGCCGGAGGGTCTCGTAGGGCCCATTGAAGTCAGAAAGCAGAAGGCAGAAGGCAGAAGTAAGAACGGTCTTCTGCTTTTTTGTTTTTTCCTTCTGCCTTCTGCCTTCTGCCTTCTGCCTTAGAATCCGCTTCCCATGAAGCTGGCATTCATCGGGTTGGGCGCCATGGGTTTCCCGATGGCGCGACACCTCACCAAACAACACGAAGTGATCGTCTGGAATCGCACGCGCGAGAAGGCCGAGCGCCACGCGCGCGAACATGGCAGCCGTCTCGCGCGCGATCTTGCCGAGTGCGCCGGCGCCGAAGTCATCATCACGATGCTTCCGACGAGCAAAGAGGTCGACGAGATCGTCGACCAGCTGACGCCGCATCTCCGAAAAGGCACGCTCTGGATTGATGCCACGAGCGGCGATCCGAACGTCAGCCGTGAAACTGCCGGCCGCCTGGCGGGGAAAGGCGTCGCGTTCGTCGATGCCCCCGTGACCGGCGCGACGATCGGCGCAGAGAACGCGACGCTCACGATCATGGTGGGCGGGAGTGGGGAAGATTTCGCGCGCGCCGAGCCGATTCTCAAAATCGTCGGCAAGACGATCATTCACGTCGGACCTGCGGGCGCGGGCCACGCGATCAAAGTACTGACCAATTCGATCATGGGCGCCACAGTGTGGATTACCTCCGAATGCCTCCTGCTGGCGAAACAGTTCGGCATCGATCTGAAAACCGCGCTGGCGGTCACCAACGCCGGCAGCGGCCGGTCGAACGCTTCGGAAAATCTGCTGCCGATGCGTCTCGTGGAAGGCAAATGGCCGCTGATCTTCAAGCTGGTGCACCACGACAAAGACATCCGCATCGCGACGTCGATCGCCCACCAGCAGCATGCATCGACACCGCTGCTGGCATTGACGCAAAACTTGTTTTCTGCAGCGCTACATCAACTGGGCGACAAAGCCGACTACATTGAAGTCGCCAAAATCATCGCCGAGATGAACGGCACGACATGGGAGGCCTCGTGAAGAAATTGATCGTTGTTGCATTCGTGCTCCTCGCCACCGCAGCCGTGGCGGACGAAGGGATGTGGCTTTTCAACCGTCCGCCGCGCGCGATCTTCAAACAGCGATACAACTTCGATCCGTCGCAGGCGTGGCTCGATCACCTGCAGAAATCGTCGATCCGATTCAACAACGGTGGATCGGGATCGTTCGTCTCGGCGGATGGACTGATTCTCACAAATCATCACGTCGGCCTCGATTGCCTGCAGAAACTGAGCACTGCCACGCACGATTACGTCGCCACCGGATTTCACGCGAAGACGCATGCCGAAGAGGTGAAGTGCGTCGACCTCGAGCTGAACGTGCTCATGAATATTGAAGACGTGACGCAACGCGTGAACGCCGCCGTCACTCCGGGAATGAGCACTGACGATGCGACGCGCGCTCGCCGTGCAGTGATGAACACAATCGAGAAGGAATCGCTCGACAAGACCGGCCTGCGCAGCGACGTCGTGACGCTCTTTCGCGGCGGCGAGTATCACCTTTACCGCTCCAAGAAGTACACCGACGTGCGCCTGGTGTTCGCTCCGGAAGTTGCGATCGCCTTTTACGGCGGCGATCCCGACAACTTTGAATATCCGCGGTACGACCTCGACATCTGCCTCTTCCGAGCGTACGAGAACGACAAACCCGTTCACGTTGAAAACTACCTGCGCTTCAATCCCGATGGTCCGCAGGATGGCGATCTGATTTTCGTCTCAGGTCATCCGGGCAACACCGACCGGCTCAACACCGTCGAGCATCTCGAATTCTTTCGCGATTACACCTATCCATTCACGCTGAATAGTCTTCGCCGGCGCGAGGTGCTTCTCAACACCTACAGCGAACGGAGCGCCGAGAACGAACGGCGCGCGCACGACCAGCTTTTCGGCATCAAAAACTCTCGAAAGGCTTACATCGGATTGCTGGCCGGACTTCAGGATCCGGTGATCCTGAAGAAGAAAGCGGACTCCGAAGCAGCGCTGCGACAGAGGGTCAGCACCGATCCACAGCTCACCAGCGCGTATGGCGATGCGTGGCAGACGGTGCACAACGCCTTCGAGGCCTATAAGCCGTTCGCGATCGAGTACCGGTTCCTGGAGGGCGGCACGGCGTTCAATACGCGTCTTTTCGGAATCGCGAGAACAATCGTCCGGCTTGCCGACGAATCGCAGAAGCCAAATGCGGATCGCCTCCGCGAGTATCGCGAATCGAATCTCGAATCGCTGAAGCAGCAACTGTATTCGACGGCGCCGGTCTACGAAGATCTCGAAATGATTCGATTCGCCGACTCGCTCTCGCACTGGCTGGAAGCGCTGGGCCCCAACGACCCGACCGTCAAGCAGCTCCTCAGCGACAAATCGCCGAACGATCTCGCGTCGGAGCTCATCCGCGGCACGAAGTTGAAAGATGTTGCGGAGCGCAAGCGTCTCGCCGAAGGCGGCAAGGCAGTCGTCGATGCATCGAACGATCCGATGATTCGGATTGCGCGCATTGTCGATCCCCGGGCGCGCGAGCTCAGGAAAAAGTACGAGAACAGCATCGATGAACCGCTGACACAGGCCTACTCCAAGATTGCCAACGCGACCTTCAAGACGATGGGCGGCGAAACCTATCCTGACGCGACGTTCACGCTGCGGTTGTCGTACGGAACGGTGAAGGGCTACGTCGAGAACGGAAAACAGATTCCGTGGACCACCACGATGGCCGGAACGTTCGAGCGGGCTGCCGAGCATAAGAATCAGGAGCCGTTCGAGCTGCCGCAGTCCTGGATGACGAAGAAGTCGGCCATCAAAGGCGATACGCCCTTCAACTTTGTGAGCACCGCCGACATCATCGGCGGCAATTCCGGGAGTCCGGTGGTCAACCGCGCCGGCGAATTCGTCGGCATCATCTTCGACGGCAATCTGCAGTCGTTGCCGTGGGATTATCAATTCGACGATCGCGTTGGTCGCGCGGTGGCGGTCGATTCGGCGGCGATCCTCGAAGCTCTGCGTCACATTTACGCCGCCGACAATGTGGTGGCGGAGCTGAGTCGGAAGTGACGCGAAGCGTCATCCTGAGCCGCGAAGACGGCGAAGGATCTCGTTGACCGAGATCCTTCCCCTTCACTGCGTTCAGGGTCAGGATGACGCATGCACGCCCGCCGCGCCACACTTGACGACGCGGCCGCCATCGCTCGCATCTACAACGAAGGCATCGAGGAGCGGATCGCGACGTTCGAGACCCGGCCGCGCGCTGCCGCCGATGTCGAGAAGTGGTTCGACGGACGGCATCCGGTCGTCGTGATCGAGGACAACGGCGAGATCATCGCTTTCGCGTCGACGTCCATGTATCGCCCGCGCGATGCCTACGCCGGCATCGCCGAATTCTCGGTCTACGCTGCGCGCCGCGCACGGGGCCGCGGGGCCGGCCGGGCCGCGATGCTGGCGCTCTTTGACGCTGCACGGGAAGCCGGCTTCTGGAAATTAGTCTCGCGTGTATTCGTTGAGAATGCCGCCAGCCGCCGACTCTTGCGGTCGGTCGGCTTCCGCGAAGTCGGCATCTATCAGCGACATGCGCAGCTCGACGACATCTGGCGCGATGTCGTGATTGTGGAAAAACA
>QHVX01000122.1:8034-14987 GCA_003222375.1 Acidobacteriota bacterium | reverse complement strand
TCTGGTCATCCGCGATCGCTTCGGGATCAAGCCTCTCTTCTACCGCGTGGAATCCGATCGGATTCTCTTCGCGTCGGAGATCAAACAGATCCTGAAGGCCAGCTCACCCGGGATCAACGCCTCCTATCTATATGAATACCTGCACGGTCACCGCGGACACTTTACGGATGAAACGTACTACCAGGGCGTCTACTCCGTGCCTGCGGCCTCGTTCGTCGAGATCGATCTCGATGCACCGACTCGGCCGGATCTGAACTTCCGCACGTGGTGGGATCTTTCGCGCCTCAGCAAAGCGCCGAAACGCCCGGCCGCGCCGGAAGAAGCGCAGCATGAGCTGGAGAACCTTCTTCGGGCATCGGTAAAACTGCACATTCGAGCCAGAGTGAAAGTCGGCAGCCTAGTCTCCGGCGGACTCGATTCGACGATGCTGACGGAGTTGATGCGGCAGAGCTCGGACAAGTCTCACGAGTCCTACTCGCTCGTCTTCGATCGGTCCCGATATGCGGAGTTCGATGAATCGAATTACGTCGACGATTATGTGCGTCAGTCGAACGTAAAAAACTTCCGCACGACATTCGATCCGAACTGGATCAGGGACAACATCCGAAACGTCACCTGGATCCAGGATGAACCGTTGATCGCTTCGACGATATTCGCGCAGCATCGGGCATTCCAATTGGCGCGCGAGCGCGGCGCGACAGTCGTCCTCGACGGCCAGGGCTCCGACGAAGTATTCGGAGGATATCCGCACCACGAATTCACGGTGTGGCGCGAGAGATTGATGCGCGGGCAACTCTCTGCGTTCGCCCGCGAGTCGAAGATTTTGGCGAATCACAGCCACACCACCGTTCCGCGGCTTTTGTATTTCCAGATGGCGCGCGTGCCGGCCGGAACAATCGTGCGGCGTTTCAGGCTGTGGTATGGCCGGTATGCCTGGCTCGATGAGAAATACTTTCGACCCTTTCGCCGCGGCGCGCCTCCCGAGGAAATCGCACGGCGCCGCGAGGTCGCGTCCTGGCGTTCGCATCTCGACCGTGACATGTACGCCGACATTCGCTATGTCGGCCTGCCGTCCCTTTTTCTTTACAGCGACCGAAACGGGATGGCGCACTCCATCGAAGCGCGACTCCCCTACCTTGACCACCACCTCGTGGAGTTCGCCATGCAACTTCCGTCCGAAATGAAGGCCGGATTCGGCGTCCGTAAGAAGCTTCTTCGTAATTTGGCGAAACGATATCTTCCCGACTCCATCACCGGCCGGACTGACAAAATGGGATTTGCGACGCCGGAGATGCTCTGGCTTCGAAAAGATCTCAGCGAGGCGGTAACCGAGGCCGTGGAATCGCCGGTCATGGCGCGAGTGCCTTTCATCCGGAAGACCCAGGCCAGGGAGTTTGTCCGCTCCTATGTCGAGGGAAAGCATCGAGATTTTCGCGCTGTGTGGCGTCTCTACGCCCTCCGCCATTGGCTCGAGGTGTTCAATTTGGCGTGACGCGCGACGAAGCGCACAGCGATACGTCGCCGTGGTGGGCGTTGTCGCGCTTTGTCTTGTCGGCCTCGAAGGCGTCTCGCGCTTACTCCTGCTGTTGAGCGATGCCAGACGGGCACGGAAGGTACCACCGCTTTCGAAGCTGGCGGTCTACCGAGATGTGCCGTGGGCGGCTGACTACTGGCGCGAATGGCAGCAGGCGGTTCGGCTCCCCGAGCGCATGCGTTATACCGGCGACGGCATTTTGCACTTGGAGCCGTTCCGTGGGACAGCCATCAACATCGATTCGAGTGGCCGGCGGCGCACCACGCATGTCGATTGCCGTGCCGGAGCGTTGCAGATCGCGATGTTCGGCGGCTCGATGTTGTGGGGGCACGGAGCCGACGACGAACACACGATCCCGTCGCTCATCGCTCGCCGGTTCGAGAACGACGGCCATTCTGCATGCATCACGAATGATGCGGAATGGGGTTCAACGACATCGCGCGGGATCATCGAGCTTCTCCGCGAGCTCGAGCAGCGACAGCAACGACCAAACGTTGTCATCTTCTATTCGGGCTCCTACGACGTCAAAGAGACGATCTTTGGAAATGAGATGGACAACTGGCTTCGATCAAAGCCGGAGGGTGAATTCGCAATTCAGAAATTGCTGTCGCGACTCCGCGCGCGGCAACCGGGCGAATTCCGACTCGCTGCCGCGGATGTTGCCAGAGTACGGCTGCTCACCGTGGCGCGCTTTTCCGCTTCCCATCGCACGATCGAAGCTCTGGCCTCCGAATACCACTTCCTTCCGGTCATCGTGTGGCATCCCTACATTCTCGCGAGCCACAAGGCCCTTAGCCCCGATGAGCGCGCAACCGTCGATGCATTCGATCAAAATTTTCCGACGATGGCGGCTGCGATCCGCGAAACCTACGCGTCGATGAAAGCCTGGCACGGCCGCGATTTCTACGACCTTTCTGACGCGCTCGACGGCCGCCATGAGCTTCTCTATATCGATGCCGGCCATCTGGCGCCTGCGGGCAACGCGATCATCGCCGACCGAATTTATGAAATTCTCAGCCACCAGAGAGTTGACGCGACGCATCCGGCTCGCTAGGCTCTGCGAAAACAAACGGAGCGTTTGGATGCCCATGTACCGTCGAAACCGGCAGGTCGAAGAAGCGCCACTGCAGCAGGAACTCCTGCTATTCAATCCCACGTCGTCGCAGTTCTATCTGTTGAACGGAACGATGGCCTATATCTGGCGCAACTGCGAGACGACCAGTCTCGACGGCCTCATATCCGGTATCGGCGATACATTCGAAGGAGCCGACCCGTCATCGGCGGCAGACGATATTCGGACCGCGTTGGCGGAGCTGCTCTCTCTCGGACTTGTCGTTGACGACGCGACCGCTGCTGTATAGAATCCGGTGAAAGTCAAACTGAGCTAAAAAGGGGTGAAATGTTGAACAACACAACTGTTCCCGCTCCCGAGTCCAAGGCATCAGTCCGACCGCGCTATGAGACCCCGCGCATCAAGGCGATGAGTGAGCGCGAGATTCTCAACACCTTCCAGCTGACCCAATCGATGGCGGCATGGTGGGTGACCGCGAGCATGCGCTGAGTGCCTCGAGCTGATCGAAGCCGAATATCGCCCCGCAGCATTCTCCATATCCCGGGACGACGCGAGGGTTCGTTCCCGGGATTCGTTTTTTCAGCGACGTTTTTCATTGCCGGAACTGCCCTCGATATCAAATCCAACGATGAAGCAGTCCTTCAAGAGATCGCGAATGTCATCGGTGGTGACGACGGTCCTGCGCTCACGCGGCTTTCGTTCCTGATCGAAAGCTCCTCGGAGGATTGGGGGACGATCACCGCCCAGACGGATGACCCGATCGTCTTCACGACCGAAGACCTCGCTCTCGGTGCGGCAATCGGCTCTGCGGACTTCCCATTCCGAACAATCGACCCAAGTGAAGAAGGTTGGACGGCGTTTGCCTGGCGCGAAGACGGTGCCTCCCTTTTCGAGTTTCGCAACAATGTTTGCCGATTCTGGAAGCGTGACGGATGGCGAAGGGCAGTCGCGATTCTGCTTCTTCACTGTATCTATCGCGTCCGTCGCGATGCGATCTTCTTTCACGCCGCCACCGTGAGTCTCGATGGAGCGGGCGTGATGTTCATCGGTCCGAAAGGCGCGGGCAAATCGACATCTTCGCTCGCCCTGGCAGCGCGTGGACACGCTCTGCTTGGTGATGAAACGGCTTCTTATCTTCCCGCTAGCGGAGAAGTCGAGCCGTTCCTCCGACCCGTCGGCATTAAACCGGGTCCACGCTCGCGTACGATCGCACAGGCTTTGCTTCGCGTTCGGGCCACCGGTAGTGAGGACGAGGTCGTCCGCATGAGTCCCCGCGCATTTCTGGACACGCCCACTCCCAAACCGGTACCTCTTCGCTCGATCATTTTTCTCGAACCATTCGCAGATTCGCCCCAGGTGGTCGAGACAGAGCCGTCGAGACAAGACCTGGCGTTGCTCCAGCCGGTTACCAGTTCCTTCGTGAACGCTCCCCGTTCGCAGCGCACGTTGGAGCTGGTTCGGATGCTTTCACGCTGTCGTACGTTTCGCCTCTCGCCCTCAGACCCGGACGAAACGGCATGCCTGGTCGAGTCACATCTCGGAGGTCTTGGATCATGAACGTGAAGCAGAGAGCCGATGCGCTCGGCACGTTTCGTTTCATCGAGGTCTACCTGATGGAAACGGCGGCATACTGGACGCCGATCACGCCCGAGATGGAAGTGAAGGTCATGTTCGGCCGGCACATCTGGGATTTTGCGCAGCATGCTGACTGGCTGGGAAAGCGGACCTTCGAATTGCGACAGCCGGAGCACTATACGCGGCGGCCGGACGACGCGTATGTGCGATTGCTCGAGCAGATGAAGCAGGCCGAGACGGTATCGGAGCGGTTGACGCTGCTCTATGACGTGGTCGTGCCGGGCCTCGTCCGCCGGTACGGTCGATATCTCGAAACTACCGACAGGCTACTCGACGGTCCATCAGTACTCGTTATCGAACGGATCATTCCGGAACTGCGGCGGCAGATGGGCGAGGCGCAAAATCTGCGCAAGGAACTGGCTGTGAAGACCGCCGACACTTCGGATTTTCGCAGAGCCGAAACGGCGATCGATTCGGTGGTTGGGGCATAGGGCCGGCGATGAAGACGATCGGATTCATCGATCTCGACGGCCACCGACTCCGCGCCGATCCAGCGCGCGACGCGTGCTTCCGCGTCGTGCAGCGCGACGTCGACATGCACGAATACGAGGAGGGCAGCGATCTCGCCGCTCGCGAGACTGTTCACCGTCACATGAGCAACGAGATCACCAGCCTGGACATCGCCGCGCAGTGCCTGATCGAGTTTCCCGACGCGCCGTGGGAGCTTCGCATGGAGCTCGCCCGGCAGTGCTGGGACGAGTCGCGTCACGTCATGGTGCTGCACCGGCGGCTTATCGAGATGGGAGGGCAAAAAGGCGAGTTTCCGATCGCAACGTTCGAATGGAACATCACGTGTGCGCTCGACAGCATCGCTGCGCGGTTGGCGACGCAGAATCGAACTTTTGAGGCCGGCGCGATGGATGTCGTGAAGAGTCTTGCGCGCGCCTTTCACGGCGGCGGTGATGAAGAGACAAGCGCCGTTCTCGATGGAATTCTCGCCGACGAGATTCAGCATGTTCGATTCGCAAATCGATGGATCAAGAGACTCGCTCGAGACGACCGCCGCGTTCTGTTGAAGATGGCCATGGCCATCCGTTTCCTGGCCGAAGTGAACGAGAAGCTCGCAACTCGCGATGGAGAATTGAATGCCGTTGGGAAGCGTCTAAAGGACGCCAGGGACACCGTGCCGGCCGTGAACATCGAGGATCGAAAGCTCGCCGAGTTCAGCGAGGAGGAAATCTTCGAGATTCTCCGGCAGGCAGGCTTCAAATCGCTCGTTGCCGACGACCAGCTGCGCGAGGGGACGCCTTGATCGAGCTCGATCGCTCGCTTTTCGCAGACCCGCCGGCGCGCGACGACCGGTTTGAGATCAAGCAGGTCTGGTCTGAGATGCACAACATGTGGGATGACGAGGGAAAGATGCTCGTCGAATTCATGCATCGGCAGATGAACGAAGAGGTGAATGGTCTCGAGATCGCAGCCCGGAACCTCACCGATTTTCCCGATGCGCCGTGGGAATTGCGGCTCGCCATCGCACGGCAGTGCTGGGATGAATCTCGTCATGTCAATGCTTTCCGTCGCTGTTTCGAAACGCGCGGCGGACGCGTCGGCGAATATCCCATTCTCAACTTCGAATTCCGGATGATCACCGCCATTCCGACGCTGATCGGTCGTTTGGCCGTCCAGAATCGAAGCTTCGAAGCCGCCGGCATCCAGGCGATTCGCGAGGCGCTCGAACACGCCGATCGGTACGATCCCGACGTCGCGGCGCTGCTCGACGCGCAGCTCGCCGACGAGATCCAACACGTTCGCTATGGAAACCGGTGGGTCGAGGAGCTGATCGCGCGCGATCCACGCAACGCGATCGACGTCGTACGCGGCGTTTCGCAGGCCAACCGCGCGTTCCCGATGATCGCCGGCGATGCGGCCATTCACCTGAATCTCGACGATCAGATCAAGCGCGAGGTCGGACTCATCGACCCCATTCCCGCTCAAACGTAGCGGATGGAGACCCTGGACGCAGAACATCTGCGCTCCGTCGCCGCACTATGGCGCACCACACATCGTGAGCTGAGGACCAGCTTTCAGGGGTCGAGCATGCGACCCACCATCGAGCCAGGTGAGACTGTGATCCTCCGCTGCACCGACAGCGTCGCGCCCGGCGATGTCGTCGCATCGTTCATCGATTGGTTGCGATGTCGGTCGACCGGTGGTGGCTACTCCGCGGCGACGCCAACAATTTTTGCGACGTCCCAGTCACCGACCGGGAAGCGATCGTCGGACGCATCGAGAGCGTGGAGCGCGATGGACGCCTTCGCGTTCTCGACACCCCTCCGCCCCCGCGCCCATTCGCTCGCGCGATGACGTCTATCGTCCGTCAACTGTTGCGTGTCAATGTCAGCCTGGGTGTTGCGGCTGCACGGCTGCTGATCCGTATTCGCCGACTGTTGATCGCCGGACTCTTTCGACGATCCAATCCCAGTTGACGAACAACAGAAGCAGCGGCGCGCTGGCAAAGTAGACGTTCATGGTCAGAAGAATTCCGACGTGAAACAGAACGGCCATTGGAACGAACATCCGCCGCGCCGGGACCCAGAAGACGCATACCCAGAATAGCGATTCAAAGAGGAGCGTCCCGATCGCCAGGCTCCAACAAAGAAACGGCCGCGACGCAACTGCCATCCCGAGCGGACTCGGACTCACGCCCCAATCGCCGAGAATTTGAGCTCGAATCGTCGTTCCGGTGAACCAGCGAATTCCGCTGAACCGCAA
>QHVX01000122.1:0-7986 GCA_003222375.1 Acidobacteriota bacterium | reverse complement strand
GTCTTGTGCCGGTCGCTCAGCAAACGCAAGAATCAGCAAGCCAAGCGTCGGCACTGTCAGACCCGCAAAGTGCGTGTGCGGCATACCGATGATGATTTCTTCGAAGGGAGCAAAGTGATAGAGCAAGAGGCCGGCAACGGCGCACGCAACACGCGCGGCAATGCCGAACACGGCTGCGATCAGCGCCACATGAAGAAGCGCGAATAGTGTCCACTCCAGCGTGGGATGCCCGCGCATGATACCGAATCGAATGAGCTCCGATCTCGGAACCGAGGTAAAAAACGCATCGGGCCACGTCACCAGCGACGGGATGTCTGGCTTGGAGAGAACGACCCACAACGCATGTCCGGCGACGATGATCCGGCACGCTCGCATCGAGCGTGCGGTCGCCGGAGCAAACCAGGCGCGATCCCACGCCCGCTCGAGCCACGCGATCAAGGCGCGATCTCCGCGATGAGATGACGCGTGAAATGCGTCGGATCACGAGCGATCTCGCCGACTGTGAATTCGATCCGATAGAAACGCAACGCCCGGTAAGGTTCCGGGGGAGCCTTCCGCCATCGCGGCAGCCGCCACCAGTACGGACAGCTCAAAATGCCCAGGCGCCGATCGAAGCCGATTCGTTTGCCCGCGTAGAGTGACGCGCGCGCGTCGTTTGCCTTCGCGAACAAGAAGCGCGCAGCCTCGCCTTGCTGCTGCGGCGACAAATCCCCATACGACATGTAAACCCACGTCTGAAGGACGCTGTCAAATATCGGCGACCACGTGTGGGGATCGAGGCGCCACTCACGTCCGGCGCGGTCAACACCATAAAACGCCTGCCAATGAACTCGAGATCGATCGTTGCCGCTGCCGACAGCGAGCATGTTGTTCGTGAATGGCCAGTCGTCCCACTGGGTGATACCGGCCAGCGAGTTGGTTGCGATCACATACAGAATCAGAATGTTGATCGCCCGGCGCCGGCTGGGGCCATGCGAAATCGCGACGCGGACACCGAGGGCAAGAAAAAAAAGAAACGAGAGCAACTTCGGCACCGTCAGCCATGAAGCGGCGATCACGGACGCGCCGCCCCTTCTAGGTCGAGGCTGATTGCGCCGTTACATTTGTTGCGCTTGACTGCCTGAACGAACGTCGCGAGATCACGAACACCGGATCGACCAGTTGTTTGAGAAACGAGCGTGGCACTTCCTCCGGCACGCCATAAGCGGCCGGAGCCTCGGACGCGACGACCGCAGTCCGGAATAGCCGATCCCACAGGCTGTAGGTCAGTCCGTAGTTTCCCTGATGCAGTCTCGGATCTACCGCGTGATGCAACCGATGAAAATGCGGGCTGACAAGCGCTTGCCCGAGGATTCCAAAGGTCCACGATCCGCCGGAGTGCGCCAGCGCATTGAGTGTCGTGTCGAGCCAGATCGCGATCGTAAAGGTTGCAGTCGTCGGACCGAGCATGATCCCCGGAATCATCGGCGCCAGTCCTCGAACGATCGCCTCGGCAATGTGAAAACGATATCCGGTCAGCGGGCTCAGTTCCGTTTGCGAGTGGTGAATGCGGTGAAACGACCAAAGAATCGTGCTGGTGTGGAAGAACCGGTGTACCCAGTAGCACGCGAAATCCATCGTGATCGAAACCACCGCGATCTGCACGAGCGGATTCGCATTTTGCAAGAGATGCAGTTGCAGAAACGGGGCGAACCGAACGACCAGGCGCTCCGAGACTGCGAAAATCGGCGCAGCAATGCAGACCGAGTAGAAACCACCGAGATAAATCGCGGTGTAGATCGCGTCGGTGGCGGCATCGCGCGTCAGAAAGTTCGGCCACTTTCGCTCCTCATATCGCTTGTAAACGACCCACGCGACGAGCGCTCCGCCAAACGCGACGAAACGGGCAGCATTGACCGGCGACGACCAAACCCGCCAGGCAATCGCGATCATGTCGCGTAGGAGATCGACGATTTGCGGCACGCCGCGATTCTACGCCGCTGCATCAGGGCGTGCCAGTCGACGAAGATCAGAAGAATCCAGGCATTCTGAAACCAGATATGGAACACGATCCCGTTTGCGATGTGAAAGAAGACTGCCGCCGGAAGGAGGATGAATCGCGCGCGACGCTAGATCAGCACGAGCGGGAACTACGCTTCGAATACGACGCCACAGACCGCAATCGATGCCGCCGCCCCTGGTGAGTCGATGATGAAGCGGTTGATCGGTGATGGCGCTGCACCTGTCCACTGATCGATCGCGATGATGTAGCGCCGAATATTCTCCGCATGCATCCACTGGAGGCCGCCGCTGTAGAGCTTGGCCCAGGCCGCGAAGCAGTAGATTTGTACGAAAAGCACCTGGATGAGAGCAAGCGGCCAGCGATTTTCGCCGCTGCCGCGATCCGCGTCTGCCCGTTTTGCAAAGTCACCACCCGACGACGAAGCGCCGATGATCAACAGGGCAAGCACCGGAATCGTGAAGCCGCGAAGATACGGATTTCCCGTCCACAGAAGAGTCTCGAAAGCCGAGAAATGATAGAGAAGAAGACCGCTGACAATCGCGGCCCAACGCGTTGCGATTCCGCCATCCACAGGACGCGCTCCGCCGCCACGCTGAAAAAAAGGAAGAAGCGAATTTTTCGCTCGGGAAGAACAGAGTCCCAGATTTCGCGCGGAAAGAGCAGTGCAGATGGCAGGTCGTGTCTGGACAGCACGATCCATAGAGCTGTTGCAGCAATTACGATGCGAGCGATCGCGAGATTCGTTCGACTCTCCGGACGGAACCAGAACCCGTTCCAGGCTTCGATGACTTGCCCTTCACTCATCAGCTTTGTATTCCGCGATCACCTCGCGTCCAATCGCGGCATCTCCACGTCGCAGGCGATCGTCGATGTTCCAGACCGTGAAGACCATTCGGATCGATGCGAACCTCTGGATGGGAACATCTCCAGGTCCGCTCCAAAGTTGCCGCGAGCCGAAATGATACGGGGCTGAAAAGCGACCGAGCAGCCATCTGTTCGCGGGAAATCGTTTCCCCTCCGCCACGCTGCGCCGACCCTCCTCGGCTCGCGTGTAAAGAAAATGCATGAAGTCCGCGCGGCCTGATGGTGAGAGCTCGCGAAGGCGTCCGGCCGATGGAGCGAAGTCTTCCGGCGAAACCGGCTCGAGAATGCCCGGATCGATCAGGTACGTATGCCCGCTCGAGTCAACACCTTCGATTTGCCAGGAATGCATCACCGGCGAGCGAAGCATGTGCACGAGCGCCCAATTGCTGAATGGCCACGTATCGATTTGCGTCACTCCGACGATCGAAGTGACGACGAGCACGAACGCGATGATGAGATTTGCCCGCCGACGGCGGACGCCTTCGCTCTTTCCTCGTACGACCGCGAGCAGGTGCGCGAACAAAAGGGCGAGGAAGGTTAGAAAAAAGCCCAGCCGCACCAGCTCGACTACAGGCTCGAGCCATTGTAAAGACTTGAACAGCGCCCTCACGCCGCGTCACGCACTGCGGACGCGGTCAGGTACGGTCCCATCGACTTCCTGACCGCCGGATCACGAAAAGCCCAGAACAGACCGTCGAGATAGAAGTGCTCGAGGGCGATGAGCACGATGAAGCTTCCGAACAACGTCGCGTATCCGGCATGGCGCAGGATGATGCTCGCTGCGATGGCCGCCGATCCGGCGGCGAGAATCGAGGCGAGCAACACCGGGGTGCTCGCGCTGATCCACCGCAACGCACGGGGATGCTCCGCGATCCCGCTGCGCGACCGTCGCCGGTGAATGAGCCACACAATGCCGAGGTACTGAAGGTAGTGGGGCATCAGCATGACAGCGGTCGCGCTGTTCGACGTCGGCATCCAGAGGTAGGGATGAAAAAACGTGACTGCCATTGCCAGAAAGAGCAATTCGGGTGCTTTCATGGCGTTGCCGACTGCCGTCCGCTTCCAGAGAACGCGAGCAAGGTGCAGGAGCGTCACGACGGCGATGATTCCGAGTGCCAATCGAATGTCGCGCAGGCGCTGCATCCATTGCGCGCCCATCCCCTGCAGCGGCTCCAGCGTCTCGATGTTCCAGAACGCAAACCAGAAGTTCGTCGCGATGATCGCGGCATTCGCAGCACTCTTCTCGCGCAAATCGTAGTTACCGCTCCGAACTCTGTAGATCGACAGGATTCCGCAGTTCTGCCGGGCCACGTGAAACGTGTTCCACAGGAAGAGCGTGATCATGACGATGGCGGGAAGTCCAGTCAGCATCAAGGCCACAACCGCGGCTGCGATCACGACCGGGCCTCCGAAGAAAGCCAAAGCGCGGGCATGATGCCGATCGTGGTTCTCGTCCCAGAAATAGAACGTCAGCGTCGAGAGATAGTGCGGAAACGCCAGGAGGAAAAAGAGCACGCCGAACCGCTGATCGACCGCCAGAGCCAGGACAACGAAGGGCAGAGTCGACACTCCCGAAAACGTAAAAAATAAGAGATCAAAGAGAGGAGACTCGATCCATTGCCTCCGGATCGGGGACACCGAAGCTGACAACGGTAAAGCCAGCGATTGAGCGTCGACTGTCATGAAGTGAGGTCTTCTCTTCTTAGACCAATCACGTCAGCGTTGTCAAACAAGCGGCGTTGGTAGACGACGGACCAGTCGACGAAAATCAACAGCAGAGCGGCATCGAGAAACACGATGTGCATGAGTAGCGCGATGCGGACGTGAATGACGAACGCCATCGGGACGAGAATCGCCGCCGCTCGTTTCGAAAAAAGTGCAAGCGGAAAAAGAAGCTCCACTGTGATGCCGATGCATGCGATGAACGAACAGACCGCAGGATGGGCTGCCACTCGGTAACCGAGCGGCGGACTGCCCTGGATTCCGAAGATCTGCGAGTACGCCATCAAGTAATCCTGAAGATTCTTCGCGCTCACCCACGCCAATCCGGCGTTACGCAACTTTGCCAGGCCGGCGAACCAGTAAAGCTCTGCCAGAAGCACTTGAAGCATTCGAAGCGGCCAACGATGTTCCGGGGAAACCATCGGCGTTTTCTTCCTGGCGGCGGTCGGTGAGAGCGCGCGATTGCAGGGCGAGACTGCCAGGATGATCAGTCCGAGAGTCGGCAGCGTCAGGCCGCGCAGAGTCGGATCGGGAGTCCAGAAAAGCGTTTCGAGCGGAGCAAAGTGGTAAAGCAGCAGCCCGCTCACGAAACATGCGAGGCGAGCCCTCCACCCGATGACTGCCGCTGCCAGCGATATCGCGAGGGTGACGAACAGGACGCGTTCGGTCGTCAGGTTGAACACAAGCAAATACGCGATCCGATGCATCTTCGGAACGGTCCGCCACATGACATCTGGTAGCGTGAGGATGCTTGGGAGATCGGGTCTCGACAACACAATCCAAAGAGCCGTTCCGGCAAAAAGGATACGGGCGACAGCGAGGTTCACAGCCGAAGCAGGACGAAACCAGAATCGGGAGCATTTCCGCTGAAAGCTATTGAGAACGGAGCTCATAGACGATCTCTCGGCTCACTCGCGATTCATCACGAAAACGCTCGCGAACATCCCAGCTCTCTCTTACTAACCGAACGGCAACAAACGGAACGGCCGGAACGTCGTCAGTCGAGTGCCAGATGGCGCGACGTCGGAACATGTAAGGAGCAGCCAGCGGTCCGAAGAGCCATCCGTTGACGCCGCGTCTCGCACCACTTCGAATCGACTGTCTCATCCGCTCAGCCCGACCTAGGACGAAGCGAGCGAGTTCTTCCCTTTCCACCGGAGTGGTCTCGTCAATGTGCCATGCGACCCAGCCGTCGAGAATCTCGTTGTCAGACGCCGGTTGCCAGACCTGTGGATCCACGCGAACGGCTCGGCCGTCGGCGGCAATGACCTCAAAGTCGTAGTTTGTAATCTTCTCTGGACTGAGACCGCTCACAACCGCCCACGTCGAGAACGGCCAGATCTAGCGCCGCGATAGCCCGACCTCGAGCGATACAGCGAGGAAAAAAAGAATGAAGTAGATGACGCGCTGCCGCCTGCGCCGCCACGGCTGACGCGGATACTGCGTCGCGAGAGCGAGCAGAACAAAAGCGGAGAAAACCGCCAGACGAAGAAGATGGACCATACGTAATCGCGACGAGAAGATTATGGAGTCGGGAGTGGTTCCAATGGCAACTTGCTTCGTGGCCGGCGACCGGGTACAGGCAGGACGCCCGCGTCGTAAACGATCTTGCCGTCCAGGATCGTCAAGAGGCTCGTGGTTTCTGGAAGAAGACCGGCTCGGACCGTGAAAATATCCTGCGACAGCACCGCGAGATCCGCGACTTTGCCGGCCGCGACGGTCCCCTTCTCGTTCTCCGAAAATTCGGCGAACGCTGAGCCGCGCGTATACGCATCCACGGCCTCTTCACGCGTGATCGCCGTGGCCGCCAGCATGATGTTTCGATACGAATTGATATCTCCACGCGAACGAAGCGCCACAGGAATCCCAGCACTCAACAGATTTTTCAGCCGCCCAGCGCCGCTCGCCGGATCCTCGATCACCACAATTCCCAGGGACTTCGCGATCGGTCTCGAATCGAACGCGCTTCGATTTCCAGTCCACGCCCGCCATTGCCTTCATTGCGTCGAAGAGGGCGGCAACTGTGCGCTCGTTTTCGACTCGTAAGAGCAACTGATCATTCGCGGCCAGCGAATCGGCGAGCATCTGCGAGATTTCGGAAGTATGAAAATTGAGCTGACCGCTCGGACTGTCAAGCACCCACTCTGTTCCCGAAACGATGCTGTATTTGCGCTCTCTGTCGCGCGCAGCAAAATTGCTTCCTTCACCGCGATCGCGACCGTTGGCATCGGTGCCCGGAGATCGGATCATTCGAATCCGTAGCGGGACGTCGGCATGGCGCACACTCTTCTCGTAGCGCCCAAATGGAAGTCTCGATACGTTTTGGACCGAGGTGACGCCGTCGCGAATCGCCGCGGAGGCAAAGTCACGCAGTGAGGTCACGGCTTCGTCGTCGGAGACGGAGTCCACGAATCTCCGTTCCGCGTTCCACGCCGCGTACTCGAATGCTTTGCCCGTGACGTCACCATTGGCGGCGCGTTCAAACGATCCTCCGACGGGATCGGGTGTATCCCGGCGAATCTTCAAGGCAGTGAGCGCCGCAGGGCTGAAGACGAACGCGTGACCCGTGGAAGAAGCGAGCATCACCTTGCGGCCGGGGGCGACCTTCTCTAGCGCTGCTGCAGTCACAGCTGGGTCAATTAGTACTTGCTGGCCGACCGTTCCAGTGAGCCAAGTCACAGCCGGACTCTCGTCGGCAGCCGATATCAATGCGAGGCCAACACCGTCAAAAGTCGATTCCGGCGTAATGCTCAAGATGAAGCTCTCCGGCGACGGCGCGTGTTCGGTGTGCGCGTCGTTGATGCCGGGAATGACGACGCGGCCCTGGAGATCGATGCGCATGGTGCTGGGACCGGCCAGTTGACCGATCGCGTCGCTGCGTCCTACAGCAACGATCGTATTCCCTGAGATTGCAACAGCTTCGGCCCTTGGATTGGAACGATCAGCCGTGAAAACGCGACCATTAATCAGCACGAGGTCAGGAGCTTTTTGCGCGGCCAGTGCGAGCGTCACAAGAGACGATGCAAGTGTCACCACGAAGCTTCGAAAACAAGTTATTTCCATCTGGCCCCACGTCAAGGTATCATTCCGCGCACATTTTCATATCGGTCTCACGAAACAAATCGAAACGGAGGGAAGCATGAGAACTCGTCGAGTCCTCGGGATCTTTGTATTGGTTGCTGGAATCAGTCTGACTGCAAACGCGCAGGCATCGCGCACGTGGGTTTCGGGAGTCGGCGATGATGCGAACCCCTGCAGCCGCACCGCGCCCTGTAAGACGTTCGCGGGGGCGATCTCGAAGACCGCCGCGGGCGGGGAAATCTCTGTCCTCGACCCTGGCGGGTTCGGCGCGGTGACCATCACAAAAAGCATCACGATCGAAGGCGCGGACTGGGTCT
>QHVX01000121.1 GCA_003222375.1 Acidobacteriota bacterium | reverse complement strand
TCTCCAGCATCGAGGGTAAGAAAATCATTTTGCTTCTGACGAGCGATAACGTCCTGAACGGGACGTTCGATCCCTTCTCGATCAGCGCATGCATGCCCCCGAATACAGAGTGGGATCTGCAGCAGGCCGAAAAGGAGCGCACGAGCCTGGCGGATTACCTCGTCCGCGAGACAAACGCGTCGAACGTCAGCCTCTACATCATCAACACCTCGGGGCTCCGCCCCGGCGAATGGGTGAGGGAGGACGCTCCCGGCGTCAGCTCAGCGCGCGAAACCTTCGTTCCGCCGACCGATAACAGCTCGCTCTTCTGGATGGCGACCGAAACCGGCGGGCGGCTTTTTCCGGGCAATGACGTCGCCGAATCGCTGAAGACATTCGACTCCGTCTCGTCGAACTTCTATTCGCTCGGCTATCGGCCGGCGCACGCCGAGGATGACAAGTATCACCGGATTCAGGTTGGCCTCAAGAAATCCGGGTTTCATCTTCAGTACCGCGACGGCTACTCGAGTCTCTCCTCGCGCGAGCAGGTCGTGCGCCTGCTTCAATCGCCGCTCGCACCGGCGATGCAGCCCTCATCGCTTCCGCTCGAGGTGACGTTCGGATCGCCGGTCGAGAGGCCGAAGAAGGAACTGCTTCTTCCGATTTCCGTCTCCGTTCCGACGCGCAATCTGACGTTTGTGGCGGGCGCGCCGGCGCCGGTCGAAGTTTTCGTCTCGCTGTTCGACGGCAATGGCCGCAATCTCTCGTTGCTCCGATTTGATCGCGAGGCAAAGTCCGGCGCCGACGCCTTCGTCGAGCGACACGCGCTCAAACTGCGCAAAGGACAGCAGTATCGGGTAGTTATCGCGATTCGAGATCCGCTGACCGATGCCGTCGGCATCGCGCAGCAGGCGTTGCGATTCTGAACGGTTAGAATTCACCGTACGCATCAGGGGGGTGTCATGCGTAAGCTCGCGATCTCTGTTGTTGCCGCCGGAATGATCGGATCGGCGGCCGCCCAACGCACGGGTCCTCTTCCTCCGCTCATCACACAGGTCGAAGTTCACGTCGTCAACGTCGATGTCTCGGTGACCGACGCGAATGGCAAGCCGGTGCTCGACCTGACCAAAGACGATTTCGAGATCTTCGAGGATGGCCGGCCGCAGAAGGTCACGAATTACTACGTCATTCGGAACGCCGATGTGAGGCCCGCTTCTGCGAATGCGGCTGCGACGGTCGCTTCGCCGGCCGTCGATCAGTTTCGGCGCAAATTCGTCCTTCTCGTCGACAACAACTACATCGACAAGATTCAGCGCGACATCGCGCTGGCAGAGATCGATCGCTTCGTCGATGGAGCGTTCAATGGCGAGCACGAATGGGCGATTGGTGCCATCAGCCAGCGCCTGGAAATCCTGCATCCGTTCACGACCGACAAGAAAGAAATTCACGCTGCCATCGACAAGATCCGCAACTCAGGTGCGTTCCCCGAACAGCACGCCATCGACCGGTCGATCCTCTCCGATCGTTTGCGCCGCATGGAGGTTATGAATCCAACCGATTACGCCAGCCTCATACCGACGATCGATTACGGCGAAGTGGTTCGATTCCAGGCGCGCGAGCAGACGTACCGCGCGCTCCGTGCCATCCGGGTCACCGCAGCCGCCGTCCGCGAGATGACGCGCGCTCACGCGGCTTACGAGGGAAAAAAAGTTCTGATTCTTCTCACCGGCGGAATGGAAACGAACACCAACTTCTCCGCCTACACGCGCGGACAGCCCGATCGCGAGGTCACTGAAGCGCAGCGTCAGATCGGGATCGCGCTTGACGAAGTCGTGAATGAGGCGAACGCAGCGAACTTCGTGATCCACATCATCAATGCCAAACGCCGAGGAATGATCGCTCCCCAGCACGAAGTGGAAAACGCTTCCTCGGGCATCAATCCTCACGCCGACCTCTCGTCGAAGGGCAGCGATCCGATCGATACCACGGATGTCGACTCTTCTTCGCTGACCATCGCTCTCGGAACCGGCGGTACGTACTCGACGAATACGGTCGATCGGTCATTGGCGGCCGTCGAGACGCTGAGCTCGAATTACTACTCGCTCGGCTATTCACCGCCGCACGAAGATGACCGGCAATATCACTCGATCAAAGTTCGCGTGAAGCGAAGCCATGTCAACGTTGCGTATCGGACCGGATACGTCGCGCTCTCACCCGAAGATCACCTCGAGCAATTCCTGCAGGCGCGTTTCTCGGCGGAGGAGAAGCTCGGATCGCTTCCGGTCAAAGTGAAAATCGGGGCCGCCGTTCCGCGCCAGGACGGAGTGAGCGTGCCGGTGCTGACCATGCTTCCGATGGATCGCCTGACCGTCATTCCGATCGATGGCGAATACGTCGGCCGCGTCCACGTGTATGTCTCCGTCTTCGACCACGAAGGAAAAAACCTGGGCTTCAATCATCAAATGCAGGAAGTCAGGCTGTCGCAATCGCAGTATCACGATGTCGGCAGCGCCAACTTCCGGTACAAGCTGAATGTGCAACTCGGAAAAGGAGCGTTCATGATCGTCATTACGCTGCGCGACGATCTGTCGAATGAGATCGGCAGCGCTTCGGAACCAGTGACTCTGTAAACCATGATCGTCAGGACTCTTCTCTGTGCCGCGGTCGTCGTCTCAGCCTCGACTGCATGGCCCCAGTCCGCTCTCGCACCGCTGACAGCCAGCGTCGAGGTCAAGGTCATCAACGTCGACGTCACGGTCACCGACGGCAGCGGAAAAGCCGTCAGCGACCTGACGAAGGACGATTTCGAGGTCCTGGAGGATGGGCAGCCGCAGGCGATCAAGAATTTTTCAATCGCGCAAAGGAAAATGCCGCAGTCGGACGGCCCGGCAGCGATGCCGCAGCCAAAGCGCCGGAAGATCATCATTCTCATCGACAACAACTACATCGAATCGCGCGAGCGGTCGATCACTCTCGATGCGCTGGACCGCTTCATCGACGATCGATTCGACGCAGATTCAGAATGGTCTCTGGCCACCATGGGCGCGTCGCTCGACGTCGTGCAGGTACTGACCGCGGACAAAGCAGCGATTCACGCGGCAGTGGCGAAGGCCCGGCGCAGCGGGACCGTTTCGCTGCGCACCGATGCCCTCGATCGCGAAATCCTTTCCGACCCGTTCCGCCGCGCGGAACAACATCCGGGCTATGACTATGACGAGACGGTCCGCTTTCAAGCTCGCGAGCGGACCTCGCGCCATGCGAGAGTGCTGGCAAACACCGCACGCGGCCTGGTCGACGCCGCTCGAGCGTACTCGGCCGTCGATGGCAAAAAGGTCATTGTCCTCCTCACCGGGGGAATGGAGATGAACACGAGTTTTGCCGCGTACGACACCGATCGCGACCGCGAAATGCAGGACCGTAGGATCGCGATTGCAAACCTGCTCGAGCAGATCGTGCGCGAGGTCAACGGCGGCAACATGGCCATCTACGTCGTGAACGTGAAGCCGCCCGATATGGCGGCCCCGCAGCATGACGTCGAGAACCAGGGATGGGGCGGGCGAGTAGGAGCCAGCTCGACAGGAGCGTCCGATGCCAGCGATGTCAATTCAGCGGCTTTTACACTGGCCGCATCCACCGGCGGCCAGTACTTTACGTCGACGGTCACGCGCCAGTCGCTCGATGCCATCGACACGCTAACCGGCAATTACTACTCTCTTGGCTATTCGCCGCCGCATCGCGAAGATGGGAAGTATCACAGCATCACCGTCCGCCTGAAAAAACCGAACCTCAGCGCCGCCTATCGCCGCGGTTACCTTGATGTCTCGCCGGTCGAGCAGTTGGAGCAGTATCTTCGCCTTCGCTTTTCGATCCTGCAGCCGTCCACTTCAGTGCCGGTGACCATCGACAGCCAGTCAACCAGTGGCGCGGATGGAAAACCGGTCGTGCAGCTCATGGCCGCGATGCCGTGGCAAAACGTGACCTTGCTTCGGACCGGCGAGCAATACAAAGGACGGGTTCACGTCTATCTGGCGATCTTCGACAAGAGCGGTCAGAACGTGGGCTTTCATCATCGCGTCCAGGACGTTGCTCTTTCTCCCAGCGAGTATTCGCAGGTTCTCGGCGGCACCTTCCGATATCGCATGGCAGTCCGCCTCGCGGCGGGCGAGTTCACCATCGGCGTGACGATGCGCGACGATCTCTCGCGCGAGGTCGGCACCGGAGTACAGAAACTTCGGCTCTAACGCACCAGAAACTGACGCAGCTTCGGCTGATTGGGATCGAGCTCCAGGGAATGCCGGATAAACGCCTCGGCCTCCGGCCGGTTGCCGAGGCAGATTTCGGCGAGGCCGGCGGAGGCCCACGCCACGGCGTAGTCAGGGCGCATTCGCTGCACGGTGACGAAATCTTCGAGCGCGCCGCGACAATCATTGCGGTCGATCCGATAACGACCGCGGAACATTCGGAGATCCGAGTCGTCGGAGCGTGCCTCCACTGCATCTTCGAGCAGCTTCGCGCTGCGGTCGACGTGGCCGCCTCGCTGGTAGTAGATCGCGCGCTCGATCGCGTAACGTGGTGCTTCAGGAAGACCGTTCGCGATTGCCCGGATGAGCAAGGCATCCGAGCGCTCCAGATTTTCCTTTCGCGAAAAGAGTAGATCGCTCAGATTCCACGGCGCCGATGACAACTTCGTATCGAGCGTCATGGCACGCTCGAAGGCCGCGATCGCTTCGGGGGTGCGGCCCTCATGTTTCAGAATCAACCCTTCGTTGTTGTACGCGCCGGCCGTCTTGGTCGACTTTCCGGCCACGTTCGCAGGAGCGGCGACGGATTCACCAGCGCCGATGTAGCCCAGGGCTCGCAGCTTTGCCAGCGATTCGTCGGCGCCGCCGTTCGCAGCGGCGGCCTCTCGTGGTGCGAAGGGCTGAAAGTAATGCCGATAGTCGACCGTTTCTTTTCGCGCTTCGAGAGGCGGCAGCGGAGGGCCGGCGACGCGCTCGCCGCTCGGCATGCCCGACGCCGCCAGCAGTGTCGAACAGATCTGACGAATCGTACCGCGTCCGGAATGGGCGTTCGACGGCGGAATGCCTGCGCCGTGGAGAACATAGATGCCGTCGTTGCGGTGCCACTTCGCAGCGGTAGCGTTGGCAACGCTGGAGATGTCCAGCGGACGATCTTCTTTCCAATGGAATCCGTGATCGGAGGCGATGAAGATCGTGGCGTGGGCGCGGTCGGCGATTTGAATCAGCTCGCCGAGAAACCGGTCTACGCTCTGAAAATACTTTTCGGGTACCTGATGGTATTTCTCGTAATCGCTGTCGGTGATCTCGCGCTGCTTCGGAGGAGCGTAAGGCGCGAAGACATGCCCGACGATATCGGTCCCCTGGATGTAGATGATGGTCAGGTCGGGAACCGATCCGGATAGAAGGTCGAGCGAAAGGCGGCGGTAGATTTCGGTTTCGACCAGCATTCGGCGCAGCGCGCTCGGCGGTTTCGAATACGGATCTGCCTCGTGAATGAGCGATTCATAATCCGCCGCGCTGAGCCACGGCAGATACTGCTGCATCACGTTGAAGTTGATCGCTGTCTCCGCGGCAGCCATTCCGGCTCGCGCCCACGACTCGCGCGATGGCGGATAGACCGCACGCGGAGGCGGCGACGCCTCGGAGTAGAGAAACGTGAAAAGCCGGTCGGACGCCAGAAGACCGTGAACCGGTTCGGCCGGATACGTTGCCCACAGTCCGAATACCGCGACGCTCTTTCCGGCCATCGTTTCCATGTTCCAGATCGCGGGCGCTTTCCGTTCCGCGCTGGTGATCGGCTCCTTCTTTCCGGTCACCAGATCGAATTGTGTGAAGTCGAGAACCTGATGTTCGAGCGGGCTGACTCCGGTCATCATCGTGGTCCACAGAATCGCCGACAGCGGAGGATGCTCGGTGGTCACGATGCCGCTCGATCCTTCGCGAACGAGGCGGGCGAGGTTCGGCATGCGACCCGCCGCAATGTAATCGTCGAGAAGATGCCAGTCGCCGCCGTCGAGACCGACGAAGATCACGGGATTCGCTGGTTGCGTGAGCGATGTAATTTGCGGAATCGGCCGAACACGATCGAAACCGGGCGGCAGATCGATGCACGCCCGACACGCGAAGATCGCCTTCGATTGCTTGTGCGATGCGATCGCCGGCCTCACGCCGCCGATCGAGAAACTCAGTGACGGTAAGCTGCGATGAGGCTCGCCTGACCGCGGACTGCACCCGCTGCTCGAGCGATGTGCACCACGAACCGCGTGGCCAATCGATCGGAAGCGTCTCGGGAACCGCGTACCGAAAGCGGACCCGCACGGGAATCTCATTGTGTGTGGTTGTCGTACCGGTTGCGATGTGGTCAAAGGCCGTCGTCGTGCGGCACGCGATTCCGGGTGCGGCGACGTAAAAACTGGAAGCGCGCGTGACGAGATGCTGGCCGTCGCGAAAGAC
>QHVX01000108.1 GCA_003222375.1 Acidobacteriota bacterium | reverse complement strand
GGCGCTGGAACGCGCCCAGGAGGTTTTGATCGCCTACGAGCCCATCTGGGCGATCGGAACGGGACGACATGCGACCGGTGCGATGGTGGCCGAGATGGTCGCCGACATCCGCGATGCGCTGTCGCGCTTCTGGCCGGCGCGCCATCGGACATCGCCGATTCTGTACGGCGGCAGCGTCACTCCCGAAAACATCGAGGACCTGGGCACCCATGGCCGGATCGACGGATATCTGGTCGGCGGCGCCAGCCTTGATTGCATAAAGTTTTCAATGATTTGCGAAGGGGTGTCGCAACTGCGTTCTGCTTGACGGCCGCAGCGATTTCGGGGAAGAATTCGCGGCCACTGCTCGTTGTCGGAGTCTCCATGACCGTCGTTTTAGTTGTTTTACACGTCATCATCAGCATCTTTTTGATCCTGGTCGTTCTTGTCCAGCAGGGGAAGGGTGCCGACCTCGCCGGCGCGTTCGGCGGAGGCGGCTCGCAGACGGCGTTCGGTGCGCGCGGCGCAACAACGCTTTTGCACAAATTAACGACTACATTTTTCATACTATTTGTTATCACATCGATGGCGTTGGCGGTCCTGCAGGCCCGTCCGCGATCGTCCGTGATGGGCACCCGGCCGGCTCCGGCCGCGCCGGCACCCAAGCGATAGTTCATTGCCCAAGTGGCGGAATTGGTAGACGCGCACGTTTGAGGGGCGTGTGGCGAAAGCCGTGCCGGTTCGAGTCCGGCCTTGGGCACCACTCCCCACCCACCCGGTTGGGACGTTGGGATGTTGGAGCGTTGGACGAGCTCGCTTGATGAAGCATTCAAGTGGGGCCTCCGCCTAACTCCGCGTTTTTTGCCGGACGACGTCGTAATCCAAGACGAGTACATACACGACGTCCTGATCGCGGCTGGAAACCGACACCGAGCGAGCTGAAAACGGGCCCGAAGAACCTCGGCCACGCCGCTTGCGTGGTTCAGAAGGAACATTCGACATCCCAACGTCCTAACTGGTCGGGAGGGTGGTCAGCGCTCGCCTATGCGACGCTCGTAGTCCGCGGCCCGATCCAGGAACGCCTCGATGTTGCGGCCGAGGGAGAGGCGCTCGGTGAGGTCGGAGGCTTTGTCGAATTCGCCGCGTAGCCGATCGGCCTCGGCGAGGTAGTAGTCGCGCAGGCCGACCTCGATCTTGAATTCCGGATATTTCTCGGCGAGCGTCCGCATCCACTCCTCGACCTGACGCCGGCGGTCGCGATCGCCGATGCCCTCTTTCAAATCGCGCAGCAGCGTCTCGACCACCCCAGACAGAATCTGCTGCCGCTGGTCCTTGACCTGACGCTGCTCCTTCACGGACTCGGTCGCCATGCGGCGCATCATACAATGGCGCGCCGTGAAGGTTTTGATCGCCAATCGCGGCGAGATTGCGGTCCGAGTGATCCGCGCCTGCCGCGAGCTGGGCTATTCCACCGTCGCGGTCTACTCCGACGCCGACCGCGCAGCGCTCCACGTTCTCTACGCCGACCAGGCGATGCCGGTCGGACCTCCGCCGTCGCGCGAGAGCTATCTCCGGATCGATCGCATTCTCGATGCCGCAAAGAAGACCGGTGCTGATGCGATCCATCCCGGTTACGGCTTTCTCGCGGAGAACGTCGCTTTCGCACGCGCCTGTCGCGATGCCGGCATCATCTTCATCGGTCCGTCGCCGGAGTCGATCGAGGCGATGGGATCGAAGACCGAATCGCGCCAGCGCATGAAAGCCGCCGGCGTGCCGGTCGTGCCGGGACTGACCGAACCGGTGCGGTCATTCGACGAAATTGCGGCGTTTGCCCGTCAGTCAGGTTTTCCGATCATGGTCAAGGCGAGTGCGGGCGGGGGCGGGAAGGGTCTTCGCTACGTCGAGCGCGAGGAAGATCTTCGAAACGCATTCGAGCGCGTGACCAGCGAGGCGCAATCATTTTTCGGCGACGGCGCGGTCTATGCCGAGAAATTCATCGCTTCTCCGCGCCACATCGAAGTTCAGGTCCTCGGTGATCACCACGGAACGATCATCGACGTCGGCGAGCGCGAATGCACCCTGCAGCGGCGGCATCAGAAAGTCGTGGAGGAGTGTCCGTCGACCGTCGTCGACGAAGCGTTGCGCCGAAAGCTCGGCGAAGCGGCTGTTCGCGCGGCCAAAGCAGTCGATTACTACTCCGCCGGAACGATCGAGATGCTGATGGGACCCGACCGCCAGGTCTACTTCCTCGAAATGAACACGCGTTTGCAGGTCGAGCATCCGGTCACCGAGATGGTGTGGGGCGTCGACCTCGTGAAGGAACAACTGAGAATCGCGCGCGGCGAGAAGATCTCGCTGACACGCGAAAAGATGACGCCGAGCGGGCACGCGATCGAATGCCGCATTTACGCCGAAGATCCGGCCCGTCACTTCGCGCCGTCGCCCGGCTTGATCCGCTACATCAATCTTCCGCAAGGGCCGGGCGTTCGCAACGACAACGGCGTTTACGCCGGCTACAACGTGCCGGTGTTCTACGATCCGATGCTTTCGAAGCTGATCTGTCACGCCGCGACGCGCGCCGAGACGATCGCGCGCATGAAACGCGCGCTGATCGAATATCGGGTCGAGGGCATCGAAACGACGATTCCGTTCTTCACCGCGCTCATGGATCACGCCGATTTCTTGAAGGCAAATTTCGATACCGGTTTCATCGACAGAAACCTTGCCGATCTGATGCAAGAACGGGGCGGCAACGGTCACGTCGACGCTGCCATTGCGGCCGCCGCGATCCTGGCGTTCGAGGAATCGCAGCAGATCCGACTGCCGCAGCAGGACAACTCGGCGTGGAAGCAGATCGGCCGGCTCGACGCGCTCAAGGATCGTTCGTGAGATTCATCGCCCGGCATGGCGGCGAGGAAATCCCAATCGAAGTCGAGCGTCACGGAAGTGCGTACCGCGTCCGCATGGCCGATCGCTGGCTGGTCGCTGATGTCGTCAACGCCGGGCCGTATCTTCGATCACTTCGCCTCGAGGACGGAACGCAACTGACGCTGGTGCACGATCGCGACGGCACCATGCATCAGATCAGCCTCGCCGATTCGATCATTCACGTCGATATCACCGATCCGCTCTCGCTCAAACGCAAGGGCCGCGAGGACGAGCTGGGCGCCGGGGGCGTCATTCGAGCCTTGATGCCGGGCCGCATCGTGCGCGTCATGATCAAGAAGGGCGACTCGGTGCGCAAAGGCGCATCGCTCCTCGTGCTGGAGGCGATGAAGATGGAGAACGAGATCCAGGCCCTGGCAGACGGCGTTGTGGATCAGGTCTTCGTCGAGGCGGGGCAGACGGTGGAAAGTGGCACCGAGCTCGTGCATCTCGCTCCCCTCGATCGATGACTCAAATATAATCGTTGCATGTCCTCGGCAGACCCGTTCGCCCCCGGCAGTACTCTGCTCAATTACCGGCTGGGCGAGCGCGTGAGCTCCGCAGTCTGGCGGGCGGAGGACCCGCGGAACGGGAAGAAGCTGGCGATCAAAGTTCTCTCGCGACAGCTCCCGAAAGATCCCGGTCGTCGCGATTCGCTGGTCCGAGAAGTCCGGGTGGCTGCGGCGCTGTATCACACATCGCTTGTCAATATCCTCGAAATCGCGGCTGCCGGTGACGCCCTCGTGATGGTGATGGATTGGGTCGAGGGCTATGCGATATCAGCGGTCGTAAGAAACCGGCCGCTCGATCGGAAGAACTTCTTCCGCGTCGCATACCAGGCTTTTGACACCCTGAAGCTCCTGCACGCGAGGAACCTCGTCCATGGCAACATCGCGGGCGATTCCGTTCTCGTCACCGAAGTGGGCCAGGTGAAAGTGGCAGGATTGAATCTGAATAATCTGATCGTGCGCCCGGGGCAGCCATCGGCTTTCCAGCAGCGTGGGACCGATCCGAAAGCCGTCTCGTACATGGCGCCGGAACAAATCTCGAACGAGCCGGCGTCACCTCAAACAGATATCTTCTCGCTCGGCCTCGTGCTCTACGAGGCTGCCACGGGACGTCTCGCGTACCCGGGCACGAACGGAGCCGAGATCGGACGAAAGATCGTCGAGTCGCAACCGCCGAATCCGAAGGCCGCCAATCCGAACATCGACAACGCAGTCCTGGCCGTCATCGGCCGTTGTCTCTACAAGGATCCGTTCCGCCGGTACAAAGAGATCAAGTTGGTGCTCGACGAAATCGTACGCGCCGATCCGGAAGTGGCGAAGTTCTCATCCGAGATCGCGAAGGGGAGCGCGCCGGCGGCAGCCGCGCAAGGTGCAAAGACGCGCAACTCCATTCTTTTCATCGCCGATGTCGCGAAAGATCCTTCCGCCGGCGATCACGCAAAAGTGACGGCGCGCATGCAGCAGATCCTCGGCGAAGCCGTTTATCTGTTCGACGGCGAAGTGCTCGATGCTTTCGGGCCACGCATGATCGCAGAGCTGAAAAGCGTCGACAGCGCTTTGGAAGCCGGGCGCAAAGGTGAATTCGACTTTTCGCCCGAGCAGCAGGGCGACAAGCCGATACCGGTTCGACTCCTATTGCATGCCGGCGATATCGAAGTCCGAGAGGGAGCCGTCAGCGGACCAGCCATTACGAAGGCGATCGAAGTCCTGCAGACGCTTCCACCGATGAAGTTGTTCATCTCCGAGGACTTCGCGAAACGCGGGCGGGGGAACGTGCGACTTCGCGACAGCGGCGCAAAGGCCGGCGTGAAGCTCTACACGATCGTCGCCACCGAACCGCAACCGGTGCAGCATGCAGCAGTCGATGAAGAAGTCGAGGAGGTGGGGGCCGAGGAGGAAGAAGCCGCCGTGGATGAGGCGGCTGCAGCAACGGCCTCGAAGAAAAAGCGGCAAATGATGCTCATCGCCGCCGCCGTCATCGTCCTTGGAGGTGGTGTCGGCGCTGCTGTGCTTTTGATGTCGAAACCGAAAGCTGCTCCGGCTCCGACATACACCGCGTCGGTTTTGAAACCGACGCCGACCGGACCGCAGCCGGCCACCGCGGAGACGCCAAGAACAGTTTTTCTTCAGCCGTTCGCGATCGATGGAACCGATCCGACGCTGGGAGATCGAGCGAATGTCGTCCGCCTGGGGTCGATGGAGGTCCTCCGCGCATATCCGGAACTTCGCATCGCCGACACCGCATCGCCTGACGCAACCGCCTATTCAGCCACGGTCCGCGGCGGCGCAACAGGTCCGGAGATCGTCACAGGGATGGCTTCCACGCCGATGCTCGACAATGCGAGCGGGATCCAGGCGGTCGTCCAATACGTCGCGACGGACCTCAAATTGCCGCAACATCCCGCGGCCGCATCGGCCGCTGCTTACAACTCCTTCGCGGACGCCGTTATGGCGAACGCAGCCGGCGACCCGAAAAAGACGGAAGCCGCACTTCGCGCCACGATCAAAGCCGATCCGAATTTCCCGCCGACTGCGTTCTTCGCGATGCACTACTACGCTGCGCAAGGGAAAGAGGCGGAGGCTGCCGGAGCAGCCAAGCAGGTCTTTGCATCGGATCCGCATAATCTCGAAGCTGCGCGGACGGTGGCGCACTTCGGCTTGAAGACCGGCGACCTCGCCACGGCGCTCAACACGTTCGCCGTGATCCTCAAACAGAATCCCGGCGATACCGAAGCGCTGAACATCATCGGACGCTACGCGTTTTCAGCCAACGACTCCGCAAAGTTCGCAGCCGCGCTGCAGCGATTGTCAGTCCAGCCCTCGGCCGCCGTCATTCATGAACCCGACCTTCTTCTTGCCACAGGAAAAATCGACAGCGCGGTGCAGGCGTACTACACCGTCGAAGAGAAAGTGCAGAACAATCCCTCGCTGGCGTTGAAGATCGGAAAGTGCGCCGTGCTGCGCCATTCCACTGAGATGGCCCAGGAGGAGTTGAAAAAGCTACAAAATAATGATCCTAATTATGGTCTACATATATTGAAAGCATATATTGCCGCCTCAGCGGGAGCGAGAGCGGATGCCGACGCCGA
>QHVX01000107.1 GCA_003222375.1 Acidobacteriota bacterium | reverse complement strand
TTTTCATCCTCGTCGCGGGCGCAGCAGCCACGCCGATCCGCAGCTACGACTTCTTCTGGCACCTGGCGACCGGCCGCTGGATCGTCGAACATCGTGCGTGTCCCGTCTACGACCCATTCACACTGGCGGCGGCGCACGTTCCGTGGATCAACGGCGAATGGCTGTGGGAAGTCGTGGCGTACGGAATCGAATCGCACGTCGGATTGCGTGGAGTATCGTTCGTCAACGCGCTTTTCGTCGGCGCGATTTTCGGGCTCGCCTTCTGGTTCAGCGCTTCTGACATCGGCGCCGCGCTTCTGATCTCAGCGGCGGCGTTTCTCGGCGCTTCCGATCGACTCGGAGTGCGTCCCGCCGCGGCAGCGGCTTTGCTGATCGTCTGCGCGCTGGCGCTCCTTCAGTCGAAGCTGACGCCGATGCGCCTGGCAACCGCGTATGCGATGTTGACGATCATCTGGATCAACACGCATCCCTCGGCGCTGCTCGCGCCGATTGTGGCGGCGGCGACGTTGCTGATCGACATTCGCCGATGGATTGTCGTGGCGGCAAGCGCGGTCGCCTTGCTGATCAATCCGTTCGGATGGCGCGCGATCGTCGCGCCGTTCGAGCTGACGAAGCTCGTCGGCAGCGGCGAATTCGTCAACGCCGAGTGGTTACCGAGCTCGCCTTCACTCTTCCCGCTGCTTTACGCCACAGCGGCGGTCGTCATCGTCGCGTTTTTTGCTTCGCGCGAAAAAAAAGCGAATCTTTGGCGGCTCGCAATCTTCGTTTTGCTGGCCGGGCTCGCGATCCAGCACGTTCGCAATCAGAGTTTGTACTTCGCCGCGTTGCCGCTTCTGATGATCACGCCCCGCCTCACGCGAAACGCCAGCATCGTCTGCGCGATCACCGCAATTCTGCCGATTGGCTGGGCTTACGCACATTCCGATCACGCGACCGGCTTCGATGCGGAGCGCTTCCCGGTACGCGCGGTCGCGCATCTGCCACTTCCCGGCAACATCTACAACGCCGATCAGTTCGGCGGCTACCTCGAATGGGTCTTCTATCCGCAGCGGCGCGTGTTGACCGACGGGCGCAACGAGCTGTTTCGCGACTTCATCGCTCTCGATGCGCAGGCGCGGCGCGACAGCCGCGTGTGGCATTCACTGCTGCAGAAATATCGAATCGATCTCGCGGTCGACGAATACCAGAGCGAGCGCATCGAGGTTGTCGATGTCGCGAGCGGCACGCGGCGGTTCCTTCCGGCCTCGCTCGTCCGCTATCGGCGCCGCGATTGGGCGCTGATTGCCTTCGACGACGCCGCGATGGTATTTGCGCGGCGTGCGGCGTTTTCACCGCAGGCGATCGCCAATCTCGAATATCGCTTTCTCGTGCCGGATGACCCGCACATCGGCTACCTCAATGATGAGATCCGCAACCGCGCACGTGCGGAAGTCGAGAGAGCAAAGCGTGAGTTTGGAAATATCGCGGTGGTGCAGAGACTGGAAGAAGGGACGCGCTAGTTGACGACGTCGCAGTCGTCGGGACTTAGCGGAACTTCTGTCGGCCAGCGTTGCGCGAGGACGCGCTCGAAGTGCGGCCAGATGACGCGTTCGAAACGCTCTTCGAAGTGCGGATGTAAATCGAGGATCGCCTTTCGCGCGCATTGCACGAGGCATCGCGCCTCGCGGTAGGAGACCGTCATGTCGGCGCTGATGAGGTTGTGCGTCAGCTCGACGATCATGCGAATCCGGCGCAGGCGGCGGCGCTCGACAAACCCTGAGCGTACCTCCAAATTAGGTTCAGCTGCCGATTTCGACATGTTGGTCAGGTCGGGAAACGCGAGTCACCGGAGACACATTCCATCATGCGTGTTCCCGATCACCCTCGGCCCAAATCTCATCAGCGACCGCGTCCTCGACGCGGGATTCGTAATAGCGGATGGCCGCTCTTCCCACAGCCCGCACCGACATGAAGTTCAGCACACCACCGGAGAGCGCGCCGACGAACGGAATCACTTTCGCGAGTCGTTCGCGCATGAAGCGCGTCCCAATTTTCTCGGCAACAATGCCACCCTCGGCAGTCGCCGATTCGAGGACCGTCGCGATTCCCTGTTTTCCAAGCCCGACGCCGGATGCGAAGGCGAGGCACGCCATCGCTTCCCCGAATCGCTCGCGGTGCGACGGCTCGTGCCCGTAGATCGTCGCGATGCCGACGATCAGCCGGAACTGCTGGAAGATGAGATACGCCAGATCGGCGCCGAGGCTCCCGAGCGCGAGGAGACCGCTGGGAAGACCGGTGACCGCCCCCGCGGCCGCGCAGCGAATTGCAGTGCGGCGCACGAGCGCTTTCGCCTGATCGGCGCGTTCGAAATCCGGACGCGTCGCCTGAAACGTATTGACATCGCGGCGAATCTTCTCCGTGTCGATCTCTTCGAAGAGAGAGCGAAAGACTTCTTCGAGCAGCGAGTCAGCTCGCTTTTTCAGTTGACGGACTTTTCCCATCGCTCTTCGAATCGGTTTTCGACTCGCTCTTCTTTTCGGAGCTTTCTGGTTTCTTCGTCGCGTAATCGGTTTTGTAGAATCCGGACCCCTTGAACTGGATCGCCGACGACGAAATCAGCTTGCGCAGCGCACCGCCGCATTTCGGGCAATGCGTGTCCGGCGGATCCGAAAGTTTCTGCAGGATTTCGACCCGCTCTTGACACTTCTCGCACTGGTATTCGTACAACGGCATGCTCTAACGAACAGCGGACGGATGAGCGCGATTCCGCTCAGCGCGCGGCCGGCTGGGTGAGGGGAACCAGCTTGGCGTGGGAGTTCTCTTCGGCCGCGAAAAGCGTCCCGTCCCGGAAGTACACGCCGGCCACGCCGCGGTCGTTGGTCCGGTAGTACCACGCCTCGATCGTGCAGTCGGGACGCTTCGTCCGCGCCGTCCATCCGGGAATCGGCTTGCCGAGGAGATGGGCGACGTCGCGCTGCGACATGCCCTTCTCGAGCGCGAGCAATTTCTGGCGTGACACGCTGAGTCGATCGAGCGATGCCGCCAGACCGCGAAGCGCCTCCGCGTTGCGCGGATCGTTCGAAAGCACCGCGCGATAGAAGCGGATCGCATCCTGATGACGGCCCAGCGACGCCAGCTCGCTCGCGAAATCGAGCTGCACGCGGCGATAGACATCGCGCGCTCGCGAATGTTCGGGATTCCGCGCCACAAAAGCGGCGAGCGAATCGGCGTACATCTGCTTCTTGAACTGCGTGGAGTCCGGCGCGACTGCGGCTTTCTTGCGGTGCAGGATGCGGAGCCATTCGGACGCGTGATCAGGCGCATTGTTCGCGCCGCACGCAGCGCCGAACAGCGCGAGCATCGTCAGGAATCGCCGCACTGCTCCCAAAGTAGCACAACACGGCCTGCGTTATAATCGCGACGGCCTTGCCTGCAAGCGTCAAGCTACAGAACTGGGAGGATTTATGGCGGTGAGGAGCGACGACGTCGCGACCTCGATCGAGTCGCACGTCCGCGAAACGCTCGAGAAACTCGTGGGCGAGATGCGCTCCTCCGTCGACGACATTCGCGAAGCCGTCGATCAACAACTGAAAGCCGCCGTTCAGAGCATTCAGGCGGATGTCAGCTCCATCACGTTTCTCCCCCACATCAAGAAAACGATCGGGGAGCTCGAGAACAGCCTGAAGTCGAAAGAGGCGCCCTCCAAGGCCGATGTCTCACGCGTCAAAAAAGCGATCCAGTCGGTCGAGCAGGGAAAATCGCAGGTCGACGTTCTCAATGCGCTGCTCGAACAATCGGTGCAGTTCGGGTCACGCGCTGCGCTGCTGATTCTTCGCGGCGAAACATTCAGCGGTTGGAAGGGAATGGGATTCTCCGCGGCCGGCGGCAATGACGAAAACGTCAAGCGCTTCAACGCCGCACCGGGCCTGATTCCTGAGCTCGACCGTGTGCTCAAGTACGAGCACGTCGTCGTCTGGGACGGCAACAACCTCTCGACGCGACTCGGCGTGAGCGGCTCGGTAAGGGCGATCCTCGTTCCGATGGTCATCAAGGACAAAGTCGCAGCGGCGGTCTACGTCGACGTCACGCAACAAGACGTCGCGAAGTTCGATCCGGGCTCGCTCGAGCTTCTCGTTTTCTCGACAGGACTGCTGATCGACACGCTCGCGATTCGCAAGAAGATCCCCTCGCCGAGTCTGACCGAGGCGGGTGAAAGCAGCGGAAGCTTCGCTGCGCCGCCGCAGCCGAAGGCGGCTGAGACGACCGTGGCATTCTCGCAAGAGCTCCCGCCCCTCATCCCCACCCCCGCCCCCGCGCTCAAACCGGCCGCGCCCCCACCACCGCGGCCCGCTGCTGCACCGCCGCCACCTCCGAAGCCGGCGGCCGCCCCTCCGCCATCCCCCAGACCGGCCCCTACGCCTGCACCCAAACCTTCGGCATACGCCACGACAGCGATGCCGGCGTTCGATCTGGCGAAAAGCGGTCCGATGCCTGCGATGCCGGGCGAAGGGCCGTCCCGGCCGTCTACGCAATTTGTGCCGCCCGCCGGCCTGCGGGCCGGCGCGTCCGCGGGAGCGCCGCCAGATGCCAACAAAAAGCACGACGAAGCGCGTCGATTCGCGCGCCTGTTAGTGTCGGAGATCAAACTCTACAACGAACCGAAGGTCGAGCAGGGGCGGAAGAACAAGGATCTTTACGAGCGGCTAAAGGAAGACATCGATCGCAGCCGCCAGATGTACGACGAACGGATTCCTGAAGACATCCGCAAGTCGTCGAACTACTTTTACGACGAGCTGGTTCGCATTCTCGCGGACGGCGACGCAGGCGCGCTCGGACTGTAACCGGAGCGCATGAAGTCCTGGCGCTGGCGACTCATCGCGATCACGGTCGCGATCATTCCTGTCGTTGCGGCGATCGGCATCTATGTGTTCATGCAGCGGCGCGCGGCGCTTCGTTTGATCCCACCGCCGAAGCCCGAAGCGCCACCTGATCTCGAAAAACTCCGCCCGGCGTTCACGTCGGGACTCGACGCCCTCAACCGCGGCGATGCCGCCGGAGCGATCCGTCAGTTTTCGTCCTTTAGATTCGGCGAGCGGGCAGTCGAACAATATCGACTCTACTTTCTCGCGATTGCATACCGGTTAAACGGCGACGGCCGGTCGGCACGTCTGACGCTGGGAAAGTTGTGGAGCCGGCCCGCGCGTCTCGTTTATTGGGAAGACGTCGGCACCAACCTCGGCGCCGCCTACGCTGCGGCGGGCGATTGGGACCACGCGATGGCGGTCTATCGTGAGATCGCAAGACGGACCGACCGTTCACCGGTTGCGGCCAATGCGCGTTGGCAACTTCTGAATGCATGTTTTGCGGCCGGCGATGCAAAGGGAGTGCTCGACGCTGCGCACGACCTGGTGATCAAAAACCCGCGAGCGCCCCAGGTTGCGGACGCGATCGCGATCCTTCGCAGTCTGATGTCGCTGACCCCGAAGGACCCTCTCGAGCTCACCGATGCCGATCGGCTGCAGCGCGCAGTTAGCCTTCTTCGCGATGGTGATCCAAAGAGCGCGCTCGCCGAGCTCGACGCCCTGGCGGCCGCCGGCCCGCCTGCCGATCTAAAATTGCCGGTGCAACTCAATCGCGGTCTGGCGCTCAACCAGCTTCACCGCTTCGAAGACTCCAACAAGGTCCTCGATCCGCTGGCTTCCGGCCCGTTCAAGATCGCGATTCCGGCGATCTACCACGCCGCGAAGAACTATCGCGTGCTGGCGGCGTCGATCAATCCCATCGTCAACAAGACGATCATCGTGAAGCAGCGCGTCGGAAGCGTTCGCGTTCCGGCCAAAGGGAAGAAGAAGGCGTCCGTCAGACCGAAGTTCGCGAACGTCAAGAAGGTCATTCAGGTGGTCGATGCCGCGAAGAAAGCGAAGAAGGAAGAGTACGAGCGGCTCTCGCGCGAGCGGCTGCATGACCTGCTCTCACTGCAGCTGGCAGACGAGGTCCGCATCGAGGTCCTCAACACGCTGATCGCGATTGCGGAGTCGAACAACGACGACCCGCTCGAGGAGAAACTGATCACCGACCTCGCCAAACTCGATCCGAGTCAGGAAGCGGGACTGCAGCATTTCTGGGACAGAGCGTGGGGCGCGTACTCGCGAGGAGATCTGCCAGGCGCCGCGCGGTACTTGACGTTCGTGCGCGACACCTACCGCAATCCGAACGTGAAGCGACAGGCGCAATATTGGATCGCTCGCACGATCGAGCGCGCCGGCATGAGCGAGCAGGCCGGTCTACTGTCAGGCGCACGGTGTGTCCCACTGGGATCCGGATATCAATCCGCTCAAAATGAAAAAGCCGGATTGGCCGGAGATCGCCGAGAAGGACATGCCGCCCGAGTTGCGTTTGGCCTACGAGCTGACGGCGCTCACGGATGCGCGCGACGCGCGGCTGGAAATTCAGAAAAATCTGAAGCGCTCGAATCAACCGTATGCCGACGCGTTGCTCGCCGATCTGTACAACAGCATCGGGGACATGTTCCTGATGACGCGTTCCGCCCGCCGCGCATTTCCGCAGCTTGCCACGGTCGAGCAGGACTCGGTGCCGGCGTACTTCCTCAAGATGTACTACCCGATGAAGTATCAGGACTCGATCCGCAAGAACGCGGAGAAAAATCGTCTCGATCCGTATCTCGTGATGGGCCTGATCCATCAGGAAAGCTACTTCAATCCTCTTGCAAGATCGCCGGTCGGCGCAATGGGACTCATGCAGCTGATGCCGCCGACCGCGAAAGAGCTCGCGCGGCGGCTGCGCAGCTCGGCCAACGCCGACGACCCCGACGTCAACATCCGCCTCGGCACCTTCTACTTCCGATCGCTGGTCGACATGTTCGGCGGTGCGGTGCAGCTCGCGGTCGCGTCCTACAACGCCGGGATGGGCAACGTCCTGCGCTGGCGCCGCGCCGCGCCGCACAGGCCGATGGACGAATTCCTCGAGTCGATGCCCTTCCCCGAAACGCGGAACTACGTCAAGCGCGTGATGATGCTCAGCGGCTCCTATCGCCGGTTGTCACGCTAGGTGTCATCCTGAGCCGCGCAGACGGCGAAGGATCTCGCTCATGGAGATCCTTCCCCCGCTCCGCGGGGTCAGGATGACGTCACGCTGACTTCTTCCACTTGATCGTGCAGCCGAACGCGCGCGTCTCCGTGTTCGCGACGGGCTTGTTCGCAAGCAGCGCATTGAGCGCATCGGTCAGACCGCTCTTCGTACGCTCCTCGGGCCGCGCGCTGTCGTCGACGTAGCCGCGATAGCGCAGTGTTCCTGTCTGATCGATGACGTAGACATGCGGCGTGACGCGCGCACCATATGCGCGTGCGATCGCGCTGTCGCCGTCTTTCAGGTACGGATAGGGATAGCCCTTGCTGACGGCGCGATCCTTCATATTCGCGACCGTTTCATCGGCGAAGATGTTCTCGTCGTTCGGATCGATGGCGTAGAAGTTGACACCTCTGGCCTGATACTGCTTCGCGATCTCGATCAGCCGCGGCTCGAATGCTTTGGCGTACGGGCACTGATTGCACGTGAAGAAAACGACGGAGATTTTTCCGTCGCCAGGCTTGAACGCGTAGGTCTTGCCGTCGACGGCGTTGGCGAGTGTGAACGCCGG
>QHVX01000106.1 GCA_003222375.1 Acidobacteriota bacterium | reverse complement strand
AACGGCGACGCAGATGCAGCGGTGTATTGGCTCGTACGGATGTTGGAAGGCGGCGAAGATCCGCTCTACATCGCGCGCCGGCTGGTGCGCGCGGCGTCGGAGGACATCGGCAACGCCGATCCGCAGGCTCTGGTGCTGGCGGTCGCGGTGAAGGAAGCGACGCACTTTATCGGAATGCCTGAAGCAGGCGTCGCACTCGCGCAGCTCACGACATATCTTGCTGCGGCGCCGAAATCGAACGCGGTCTACGTCGCGTACAGCGAAGCGGTCCACGAAGTGCGGCAAGGTGACAATCCGCCGGTGCCGCTGCAAATTCGAAATGCGCCGACCCGGCTGATGGAGGAACTCGGCTACGGGCGCGGGTACCAGTACGCGCACGACTTCGACGAGCAGACGACATCCATGGAGTGCCTGCCGGAGTCTTTGGCGGGCCGGCGCTTCTACGATCCGAAGGACATCGGCTTCGAGCGCGAGATCAGGGAGCGACTCGAGAAGATGCGCAGAAAGAGGACTGAGGGCTGAAATCGCCGTCATCCTGAGCGAAGCGAAGGATCTCAGCCAAGGACGCTTTCGGAGATGCTTCGCCGACTTCGCGGCTCAGCATGACGACCTCAGTCCTCAGTCCGCAGTACTCAGTCCTTTTCTCCGGATCGGCGACGGCTTCCGATCCTGACCCAGATTGACGTAAACAACCTGCGCCTCGGTCACCAAAACCTTCTGCTCCGGATTGTTGTACCGATTGGCCTCGACTACGACCTTGACGGTGATCGACGTCGTGCCGATGCGCAGTGTCTCGCACCAGAAACTCATCAGGTCACCGACGAAGACAGGGTAGTGGAAGACAACTTTGTCCATCGCGACGGTGACCATGATGTTGAGTCCCTGCCGGCGCGCTTCGATGGCGCCGGCCTGGTCGATGTAGGAGAGGATGACTCCGCCGAAGATCGTGCCTTGCGCGTTTGTGTCGCGCGGCATCATGAGCAGCCGGATGGCGGGCTCATTCCACTTCGGCAGAATTTCCACTCGATTACAGGCCGGCCTGCTGCGCCGGCCTGCTGCGTTGGGTCACGACCGGATTGATCTCGATCTTCGACTCTTTGCGCAGCCGCTGCAGAAGCACCGTCCTGAGATTACGCGCCTGCTGCTGACGCAGCATCTCGGCATATTGCGCGCGGCTCTCATCGACGGCTTTCGGATCGACTTTCTTTTGCTCCACGACCTGCAACATCACGGCACCGTCATTCAACACGATCGGTCCCTTGAGCTCACCGATCTTCGCCGACATCGCGGCGTCGACGAGCGCGGTCGTGTCGCCGCTGAAGCCGGAGACAAGACCCTGCCGCGTCACGGTCGTTTCCGTCGCGGTCTGCCCTGTCTTTTTCGCGACTTCGTCGATGTTCACGGCCGGGAGTGCCTGCGCGAGCTTCTGCTGCGCAATCTGACGCGCTTTCGCGTTGCGCGCGTCGGTCTCGACTTTCGCGCGGATCTCGCTCAGCTCCGTGATGCCGGCCGGACGAATGGCATACAAGTACGGGATCGCGGGACCGCGCTGCGTGCCGATGATTTCGCCGATGTCACCCTGCTTTGCCGAGAAAGCCCACGTCGCGACCGCGGGATTGTTACCCATGCCTGGGATTGGGTCGTTCTTCGCGAAAAACTGCGTATCGTTGGAGCTCACTTTGTCATTTGCGAACGCCGCGAATTCGGCGGGCGTTTTCGGCTTCGATTGTTTCAGGCGCGCGGAAATCTTGGTGATCTCGTCACGAGCCTGATCTTTCGACGTCTGATCGGCGACCTGCGCCGAAAGCATCGGCCGCACTTCTTCGAACGGCCGGTATCCGGCAGGGCGTCGCTCGAGGACTTTGATGATGTGGTAACCAAACTCTTTCGAGCGGATCGGATCACTGATGGTGTTGAGCGGAATCGAGAATGCGGCCTGGTCGAAGGGGTCGACCGTCATTCCGCGATCGACGAAGCCCATATCGCCGCCCTTGCCGGCCGACGACGGATCGCCCGAATTCTCTTTGGCCAGCTTGCCGAAATCAGCGCCGGCGCGGAGCTGCTTCACGAGATTCTCGGCCTTCGCCTTTGCTGCTGCGTCCACATCTGGAGTTGCATTGGGATCGACCTTGATCAGGATATGAAGGATGTGCGCCGACTCCGCCCGCTTGTAATCTTCCTTCGACGCTTCGTAGCGCTTTTTCAGTTCCCCTTCGGTCGGGATGATTTGCGAGCGAAGGCGGTTCTGGTCCGCCAGCAAGTACTTCAGCGCGCGCTGTTCGCCGTGCGCGTAAGTCGCCTGGTTCGCCTTGTAGTACTGATCGACCTCCGCCGGCGTGACAGTGATCTGCGCTGCTTCGCGCGCGGTCGCGAGCATCACGTATTTGATCTTCGCGTTTTCCGTGACGCGCTTGTACTCCTCCTCGGCGGCCTTCGGTGAGATGACAATGGAGCTCGTCATCGCGCTGTCGATTTTTCGAAGCGTGATCTCCTTCGCCAGCTCGTCTTCGAATTCGGCCGTCGATTGATAGCCGAGCTGCCCCGTGACCCAGCGGTTGTAAAGCTCGGCGCCGACGAAGTGTCCGTCAGGATTGAGTGTCGGAATCTGAAGGATTCGCTTGCGAACTTCCTCGGGCCTCGCGTTCAGATGAAGCTTGTTCGCCTCCTGGAGCAGCAGGCGTTGATCGACGAGCCCGTCGAGCACCTGCTGCGGCAGATTCATCGCTTGAACCATCTCGGCGGTCAGCGGCTGCCGGTACATCTGCTCGTAATTTTTCTGGGTGTAGTAGAGCGCGCGATCGTACTCGCGAAACGCGATCGTCTCGCCGTTCACGCGCGCGGCGTACGCACGGTCCTCCTGGCGGACGCGGGGACCGCCAAGACCCATATCGACATAGACGAAGCCGATGACGAAAGCTGCAACTACAGCGAGCAAAGCCCACTTGAGCTGCTGGAAGTTGTCGCGCATCAATTTGAGCATCGGGAAGACCTCTTTGAGAGTTGGGGAGTGTGGAGTCCCGGCTAGGCTAAAAAACGCGACAGTTTACCTATTCCCGCAAACAACGGCAAACGCGGCTGGATGCTGTGTTATAAAAGATGAACCTCGTCCGATGGCGATCAAGAAAGCCGCACGCCCGCGCGCTGAGTTCGACTGGTATCTGATCTCGATCGATCGGCTCAAGCAGATCGGACTCATCATTCTTTTGCTCGCGCTCGGGCTCGCAGGATGGTGGTTCTTCACCAACCAGAAACGGAACCCGCGGAGCGCGGCAGAGGCCGCAATCGCGGACGCGCGCGAGGCTCTGAACGCACTCGCGTCTTCGAAAGACTTCACAAACCACAGATCTGAATTCGATCGCGCGCAGAAGAAGCTGGACGACGCAACGCCGGCGCTGACGTCCGGTAAATATCCGAGCGCGCAGGAGCAGGCAGTCGAATCACAGACGATCAGCCGCGCCGCTATCAGTGGAGGTGGGGCCGATAACGACGCTCAGTTCCTCACGGTTGAGGGCGACGTGTCTTTTCAGAAATCCGCGACGTCCGAATGGAAGCGAGCTGATGTGCGGAGTCCCCTCTTCAACGGCGATTGGGTGAAAACAGGAGAAAGCGCATCCGCCGAGCTCATCTTTTCCAACGGATCGCTTTACACCATCGGCCCCAACGCTCTCCTCGAGATCTACGCGCAGTTCAACCCGGCGACATCGAAAAAGAGCAATTCCGTTCAGATGCAGATCGGTTCAGTGGAAGTCGCAACGACGGATGATGTTTCGACCGTCCGAACGCCGGGCAGCCAGGTTGTGGTCGATTCGGATTCGACGACACAGGTCGGCGTCGACAGGCAGAAACAGACGGCGGTTATCGCCACGAAGGGTTCGGCCTCGGTGACTGCACCGAATGGCGGCACCGCGGTCAAATTGGCCACCGGTCAGAAGGTCAACGCCACGGCGCAAGGCTCCCTCTCGCAGGTCAGGAATCTGGTCATGCCGCCGGCTCTGCTGACGCCGGCCGACAACCAGGTTTATCCGATGAGCAGCGAATCGCGCGTCGATTTCGCGTGGGAGCCGGTCCCGGGCGCGACGTCGTATCAACTCCAGGTCTCGCGATCGCGCCTCTTCACCAGTCTCGAGATCAACTCGAAACGCCAGAAATCGACTGCATCAGCCAAGGTAACGGCGGAAGGCGCCTTCTACTGGCGCGTCGCCGCGATCGGGCCTGAGGGGGAAGCGGGTCCGTTCTCGACGTTCAGGCGTTTACGGGTGAGTGGAGCGCCGCAACAGGCGGGGTCCATCAACACCGAAGTACCCCCTCCGACGCTGCAGATCAAGAAGCCGTACTCGATCGGCGGACCGTTCTACATGGTCGAGGGAGTCACCGATCCTGGAGCGACGGTCTTCATCAACGACGAGGAGGTTGATGTCGAATCCAACGGCCACTTCAAGAAACTCGTGAGCTTCAACAAAGTCGGCCGGAACTCCGTCGTTGTAAAAGCAGTCAACGCAGCCGGGAAACAAACGATACAATCTGAGACGGTGCTGGTCGAAGAATAGCGCTGGCGCGGCTAGCACCTAATTTGCACCCTGCCGCAGCGGCTCCAAAGTCCGCGCGAGAAGGAAGCTCCACCGGTAATGGCTGTCAAATCACTGCTCTCAATGTTCTCGAACGATCTGGCGATCGACCTCGGGACAGCGAACACGCTCGTTTACGCGAAGAACAAAGGCATTGTTGTGCGCGAGCCTTCGATCGTCGCGGTCAACAAGATCAACAACAACGTCGAAGCGGTCGGCAAAGAAGCGAAAGAGATGCTGGGCCGCACACCCGGAAACATCGTGGCGATTCGTCCGATGAAAGACGGCGTCATCGCCGACTTCGAAGTGACGGAGAAGATGATCAAGTACTTCATCGAGAAAGCGCACGGACGGCGTTTTCTGGTGAAGCCGCGCATCGTCATCTCCGTGCCATCTGAAATCACACAAGTCGAAAAGCGCGCCGTGAAAGACTCCGCACTCCGAGCTGGAGCGACCGAGGTCTATTTGATCGAGCAGGCGATGGCGGCGGCAATCGGCGCCGGCCTTCCGATTACCGATCCGACTGGAAACATGATCGTGGACATCGGCGGCGGCACGACCGACGTCGCGGTCATCTCGCTGGCGGGCATCGTCTATTCGCGATCGGTGCGCGTCGCCGGCAACGAGATGGACGACGCGATCATTCAGTACATCAAGCGCAAGTACAACCTGCTGATCGGTGAGCGGACCGCCGAGCAGGTGAAGATGGAGATCGGATCGGCATTCCCGCTCGACGAAGAGATGACGATGGAGATCAAAGGGCGCGATCTCGTCGAAGGTGTGCCGAAGACGCTGATCGTCTCCGATGAGGAGATCCGCGAGGCGCTCTCTGAAACAGTGGCGACGATCGTCGAGGCCGTCCGTGTAGCGCTGGAACGGACGCCGCCGGAGCTGTCGGCCGACATCATGGACAAGGGCATCATCATTGCGGGCGGCGGCTCGATGCTCAAGAACCTCGATAAGCGCCTGCGCGAGGAGACCGGTCTCCCCGTCACACTGGCGGAAGATCCCCTGGCGTGCGTGGCGCTCGGAACGGGCCAGATGCTCACGGACTTTAATCTCTTGCGTAAGATCTCGATTGAATAGTGCCGCGTGCCGCGTGCCGGGTGCAAAATAGCTCGGCACGCGGAACGCGGCACCCGGCACCGATTCTGCTCAGGCCGTAAATCGAACATGGCAGTACCCGTTGATGTAATTCCCCGCAGGCCGACGCTCCTCTTCATCGTCGTGCTTTCCCTGCTCTTCGTGCTGATGAGCCTGAGCAGCCGGACCCGCTACGTCGGCGAAACGCGCACGATGTTCGAGCGCACTGTCATGACGATCTTCTCGCCGGTGCCCAAGACCGTGAACTGGATCGGACAGACGACCGCCGACATGTACCACGGCTATCTCGACATGCGCCGGTCGGTGAATGAGAACCTCGAGCTGCACCGGAAAGTCATCGATCTGACCACGGAAAACCTGAAGCTTCACCAGTCAGAAGGCGATCTCAAACGCCTCCGCAGCCTCCTCGGATATGCCGAGGAGTTCACCATGCCGACGACGATGGCGCAGGCGATCATGCTCGACACGTCGGGCCGCTTCAAAGCCATCATCATCGATCGAGGCTCGACGGCCGGAATTCAAGTCAACGATGCAGTCGTCAACGCCAGCGGCTTGATCGGGCGCGTCGTTCTGACCACGAAGGACATGGCGAAGATCCAACTG
>QHVX01000105.1:6309-11527 GCA_003222375.1 Acidobacteriota bacterium | reverse complement strand
GCGCTTCCCGATCGTCCCCCGGCTTTCCATGACCGCTGACGCGCACGCCCCGGCCGATGGAAAGCTTCCGATCTCCGCTGCCGGAGATCGCCATGCCGCTGATGGCGCCGTTCGATTCGACCGAAAGAAACACGACCGAGCCGTTATCGCCGCTGATGCGTCCGCGGTAGTACTTCGTCGTGGGACGCGGCAACCGCGTTTCTTTGCCTTCTCCGTCGTACTTGATGATCTGGACGTCCGGCGCCCACACTTCGAATCGTTCGAGAACGACCGCCGCTGGATTGCCATCGAACAACGGCATGTTGTCGACGACGATCTTCTGGCCGCCCGCCCGCAGCTTCGCAACCGCGCGCTCGTCGACAACGTAAGGCCGTCCGGCGAACGCCGGGATCGCCCCTGCGAAAAGGAACAGAATGCACAAGGGGCGCAGCGCGAGACTTCTCGACATGGATTTCCTCCGAGCGAAAGTGTGGGGGTGGACCTTCAGACAATTATAAGGTGGTGGCCGTCACACCTTGTGCGCGGCGTCACTACGGCGATTTTCGCGATACCAGTCAACTGTCCGCGCAAGTCCTTGATCGAATGGCGTTTTCGCCCGAAAGCCGAACTCGCGCTCCGCGCGGCTGATGTCGAGCATCCGGCGCGGCTGGCCGTTCGGCTTGGTGGTATCCCAACGGATCACGCCTTCGAACCCGGTGAGGTGCGCAATCGTCTTCGCAAGATCGCGAATTGAGATCTCCTCACCGCGGCCGAGGTTGACGGGGTCGGGTTTGTCGTAGCGTTCGGCGGCCGTTACGACCCCCTCGGCGGCATCCTCGACATAAAGGAATTCGCGCGTCGGCGATCCGTCGCCCCACAACACGACTTCGCCGAGGCCTTTTTCCTTCGCTTCGACGAACTTGCGGATCATCGCAGGGATGACGTGGCTCGATTCGGGATCGAAGTTGTCGCGCGGCCCGTAGAGATTCACCGGCAAAAGAAAAATCCCGCGAAAGCCATATTCCTCGCGGTAAGCATGTAATTGCACGAGCAGCGATTTCTTCGCAATGCCGTACGGCGCGTTCGTTTCTTCCGGGTATCCATTCCATAGATCGTCTTCGCGAAAGGGCACCGGCGTGAATTTCGGATACGCGCACACCGTGCCGAGGCACACAAATTTTTCGACGCCGGCGAGTCGCGATTCCTCGATCAAATGAATGCCCATGACCGCGTTCTCATAGAAAAAGAGACCGGGATGACTGCGGTTCGCTCCGATTCCGCCCACGGTGCCGGCGGCGTGGACGACGAGCGTCGGCTGGTGCGCGCGCAGGTAATCCCGCACGCTCGCGACATCCCGAAGGTCGAGCTCGAGCGCGCGCGGCGCGAAGAGCTGGGCTGGCGCCTCGCGCTCGATTCGCTCGCGAATGAAACTGCCGAGAAAGCCGCCGCCGCCGGTGATCAGAACGCGCTGGTCTTTCCAGAACATCAGCGCGCCTCGCGCTTTGCGAGCGCAACGTCGGCGTCGACCATCAGCTTCACGAGACCATCGAAGTTGACGCTCGGTCGCCATCCGAGCTGCCGCTTCGCCTTGGTGGCGTCGCCCTGCAACAGATCGACCTCGGTCGGCCGCAAATACCGCGGATCGACTTCGACGAGGACCTTGCCGCTCTTGCGGTCGACGCCTTTTTCTTCGACGCCCTTGTCGCGCCATTCGACCTGAACACCGCCGCACTCGAACGCGCGGCTGCAGAATTCGCGGACGGTGTGCGTCACGCCGGTGGCTACGACGAAGTCTTCCGCCTCTTCGAGTTGCAGCATGCGCCACATCGCGTCGACGTAGTCTTTTGCGTAGCCCCAATCGCGCCTGGCGTCCAGATTCCCGAGGTACAGGCGATCCTGAGTCCCCTGGATGATGCGTCCAACCGCGCGGGTAATCTTGCGCGATACGAATGTCTCGCCGCGCCGCGGAGATTCGTGATTGAAGAGAATTCCGTTGGCGGCGAAAAGTCCGTAGGCCTCGCGGTAATTCACCGTCATCCAGTATGCGTAGACCTTCGCGATGCCGTATGGACTGCGTGGATAGAACGGCGTGCGCTCCGATTGTGGCGCGTTGCCGATGCCGCCAAACATCTCCGATGACGAGGCCTGATAAATCCTCGGCCGGATCCTCAGCTCGCGGATCGCTTCCAGCAGACGCGTCGCACCGATTCCGGTGACCTCGCCGGTGTATTCCGGCGTGTCGAAGGAAACCTTCACATGACTCTGCGCGCCGAGGTTGTAGATCTCCTCGGGGTCGACCAGGCGGAGGATCCGGTTCAGCGACGACGCGTCGTTGAGATCGCCGTAGTGAAGAATCAGCCGGCGATTCTCTTCGTGCGGGTCCTGATAGATCTCATCGATGCGCGCGGTGTTGAACGACGACGACCGGCGGATGATGCCGTGAACTTCGTAGCCTTTGTGGAGGAGAAGCTCGGCGAGATAGGAACCGTCCTGGCCCGAGATGCCGGTGATCAGCGCGCGCTTCACGGCCTACGCTCGCACAACACGCGTATGTCCGTTCGTTGGAATGATGTTCCGCGTATCGACAGCGAGTTTCACATTCCGGTAAAGCGAAGGATCCCTGAACTGAGAATGCGCGGTTGAGACAAGAATGGCGTCATAACGGCCGAACTCCTCGGCCGAACACGGGACCGACTTCAAGCCGAGGTCGTGCTTCCGTCCGCGTCTGGCCTGCGGCACGTAGGGATCGCAGTACGCAACCACCGCGCCCCGCTCCTGCAGCAGCTCGATCAGCTCAAAGGAAGGCGACTCGCGATCATCATCAATATCCGCTTTGTACGAGAGGCCCAGGACGAGGACCTTCGCGCCGGCCATGCTCTTTCCATCCTGATTGATGGCCTCGACGGTGCGATCGACGACGTATCGCGGCATCGCGGTGTTGACCTCGCCGGCAAGCTCGATGAAGCGCGCCCAAATACCGTACTCGGCCGCCTTCCACGCGAGATAGAACGGATCGAGAGGTATGCAGTGGCCGCCCAAACCGGGTCCCGGATAAAACGGCATGAAGCCGAACGGCTTCGTCCTGGCCGCGTCGATGACCTGCCAGATATCGATTCCCATGCGGTCGAAGACGATCTTCAACTCGTTGACGAGAGCGATGTTCACCGCTCGAAAAATGTTCTCGAGCAGCTTCGATGACTCGGCGATTTCGAGCGATCCGACCGGTACCACGCGCTCGACGACCGAGCTGTAGAGCGCGACCGCGGCACGCAGCGACGCTTCGTCGTAGCCGCCGACGATCTTCGGAATCGACTTGGTGGTGAACTTCTCGTTGCCGGGATCTTCACGCTCGGGCGAGAACGCGAGAAAAAAATCACGGCCGCACACGAGGCCGGCCGCCTCAAAACGCGAGAGCAGTTCCTCGCGCGTCGTGCCGGGATAGGTGGTCGATTCCAAAACGATCAGTTGTCCCAGGCGAAGATGCGGAGCGATCGCGTCGGCGGTCAGGCGGATGTATCGCAGATCCGGCTCGCGATGCGCTCCGAGGGGTGTGGGAACGCAAATGATGATGGCGTCACATTCGGAGAGACGTTCGAAGTCCGTCGTCGCGCGGGCCCGCCGCGCGAACGCCGCCGCGACCCGGTCCGCGCCGATATGGCGGATGTACGACTGCCCGCGATTCAGTGCGTCGGTCTTCGCGACGTCGACATCGAAGCCTGTGACAGGAAACGCACTTTCTTCGAAGACGAGCGCGAGCGGCAGGCCAACGTAGCCCAAACCGATCACGCCGACACGCGCGCTGCGGCTCGCAATTTTGGATAAGAGAACGTCCAGAGTCGAGTGCTCGACACGCGTCGCTACGCTGAGTTCTCCACGTTGCATGGCCAGCGGCAGTATAACTTCACCGCGGAAATGCCTCTTTCACTCCGCCGTCGACCGGCAGCATCGCGCCGGTCGTTTTGGCGGAACGCGGACTGGCGAGAAACAGCGCCGCCTCCGCGACATCCTCGGCAGTGACTTCGGTCTTCAGCAGCGTGCGGTTGCGGTAGTAGTCGGGAAGCTTCGAGGCGTCGATGCCGTAGGCCTGCGCGCGCATGTTGCGCATCTCGTCGCTCCAGAATCGGGAGCCGTCGAAGATCGCATCGGGATTGAGCATGTTGGCGCGGATGCCGAATTCGCCACCCTCCAGCGCCACAATCCGGCACAACTGCGCCTCGGCCGCCTTGCTGACGCTGTACGCGCCGAATTCTTTTCCGGGTGCGGTCACGTTTTTCGAGGCGTTGAAGACGATGCTGCCGCCGCGGCCCTGCTGCTTCATCACGCGGATCGCGGCGCGCGACACGAGAAAGTGTCCGCGTGTATTGACCGCGAAACTCTTTTCCCAATCGGCGAGCGGAAGAACATCCAGCGTTCCAAACGAGGAAATGCCGGCGTTGCTGACGATGATGTCTACGCCGCCATATGCGCGGACAGTCTCCTCGAAAGCACGCTCAACGTCGGCCTCTTTGCTGACATCCAGCTCGAGTGCCAGCGCCTGACGGAAGCCCTTGACCTGGGCAGCGACTTCCCGTGCGCCCTCCAGATTGACATCGGTAATGACGACGTGCGCGCCCTCTTCTGCGAATCGCAGCGCGATCGCGCGGCCGATTCCACTGGCCGCTCCGGTGATCATTGCCACCTGTCCGGCCAGCTCTTTTTCTTTCGGCAGCAGGGTGAGTTTGTAGAGCTCGAGCGGCCAATATTCGGCGTGGAAAGCGTCGTGATCGCTCAGCGTCTCGTACCCGCCCGCCGCTTCCGCCCCGGCGATGATCCGCATCGTGTGGCGGTAGATGTCGCGGACGATTCGCGCGGCGCGCGCATCTTTGCCAACCGTCCACATCCCGACGCCCGGCTTCAGGATGACGCGCGGCGTCGGGTCGAGCATCGCAAAATCAGTCTTGTTATTATTATATGATAATTTATAACGTTCTACGTAGGCATGGACGTCGTCGCCTTCGAGAAAGAGCGGATAGCGTTTGGTGTAGAGAAGATGATCGGGCGTGGCGGGTCCGATTTGCGTGATGCGCCTGGCGTCGGGCCGCGACAGGAACTCGAGGACTTCCGGCGAATCGTCGAACTCGAGGATGACCTTGCCGATCGCACCGCGAAGAGAGGGAGAGATTTCGACGTGGAGCCGGCTCTCAGCCGGCTCTCGCCGCCTGAGAGGCGGCGCTACGTTGCGCGCGATGTATTTCTCCGC
>QHVX01000105.1:0-6133 GCA_003222375.1 Acidobacteriota bacterium | reverse complement strand
TGCGTATGCAGCACTGCGTTAGGCGGAAGAAAGGCATGCAGCAGCGTCTCGATCGACGGCCGCGCGCCGCCCGGATCGAGGAGACATCGCGCCAGGTAGTCGACCATCTCCTCGTCCGTCATGTCGCTTTCGCGCTTTCGGAGCGGCGCGATGTAGTCGAGGCGCACCGCCGGAAATTGCTTCGGCGTGATCGTCTTCATGTCGCTGCCGCTGCTCTTGATCAGCATCACCGGAATCGGGTTGCCGAGGAGATCAGTGGCGGTGGTCTTGACGCTGTTGTTGCCGCCGCCCCACAACACGAGCGACTCGTTTGCGCCGACCATGCGCGACTGCTCGACGAGCTGGTCGAGAAGGTCCTTCATCGCGATCGATTAAACCACGCCAGCGTTTCGCGCAGGCCGTCGGCGAGCTTCGTCCGGCCGAATTGCGACGCCAGCACACTGCGGCGCTGCTCGCCGGCCTTCGCCGGTCCGTGCTCCGTCCGAACGCCGATGAGTTTCGCAAGCGCATTGATGCTCGTCTCCACGCCCGTGCCGACGTTGAGCGGACCGGCATCGGCAGATTCGGTCACCTTCATGTTCGCCGCGACCACATCGGCGACATAAACGAAATCGCGGGTCTGCTGGCCGTCGCCGTTGATGATCGCCTTCTCGCTCTTTCGGAGACGATCGGCGAAGATCGCGACCACGCCGGCCTCCCCTTTCGAGTTTTGTCGTGGTCCGTAGACATTGGCGTACCGCAAAGCGACCGTTGGCAGACCGTGCACGACGCGGAAGTAATTGAGGTAGTGCTCGACGGCCAGCTTCGCGCAGCCGTACGGCGACACCGGATTGGTCGGATGTTGTTCGGTCTGCGGCGCGAACTGCGGCTCGCCGTAAATCGCGCCGCCGGTCGACGCGAAAATGAATCGCTTCACGCCCAGCTCGGCCGCTTTCTGCAGCAGCGCCAGGCTGCCCAGGATGTTGACGTTCGCGTCGAAGAGAGGATCGTCGACCGAACGGCGCACGTCCATCTGCGCAGCGTGATGGCTGATGAGCTCGGGGCGGATCTCGTCGAGCGGCACTTTGCGGATGTCGGCCTCGATGAAGCTCGCGCGCGGATTGACATTGCGCCGGTCGCCGGTGGAAAGATCATCGACAACCGTCACACGCCAACCGCGCTCGACGTACGCGTCGACAACGTGCGAGCCGATGAAGCCCGCGCCGCCGGTGACCAGAACGTGCTTGGCCATCGCGGCGCGCACGATAACATGTGCACGTTTTGATTCTCGTCACCGGCGCGGCCGGCTTCATTGGCTTTCACACTTCGAAGCGGCTGCTCGACGGCGGCGAGTCCGTCGTCGGCATCGACAACCTCAATCCTTATTACGACCCGCGGCTCAAGGAAGCGCGGCTCAACCAACTTCGAACGTCGCGCGCCTTCACCTTCGTCCATGGAGACATCGGCGATACCGACGCCATCCAGGACCTTTTCAGCGAGTACGAACCAAAGCGCGTCGTGCATCTCGCGGCGCAGGCCGGCGTGCGCTACTCGGTGGAAAACCCCTACGCCTACATCGACTCCAACATCCTCGGCTTCCAGAACATCCTCGAGGGTTGCCGCCACAACGGAGTCGAGCACCTGGTCTTTGCGTCCACGAGCTCGGTCTACGGTCTGAACACGCGGCAGCCGTTCTCGGAGCACGCGGCCGTCGATCATCCTGTATCACTTTATGGTGCCACTAAAATCGCAAATGAAATGATGGCACATTCTTATGCACATTTATATGGGCTGCCGGTGACCGGTTTGCGATTCTTCACCGTTTACGGACCGTGGGGACGGCCCGATATGGCTCTTTTCAAATTCACGAAAGGCATCCTGGCCGACGAACCGATCCCGGTTTACAACGAAGGGCGAATGGTCCGCGACTTCACGTACATCGACGACATCGTGGAAGGCGTCGTCCGCATTCTGGACGTCATTCCGAAACCGAATCCCGATTGGAACAGCGACGATCCCGATCCTGCCACGAGCAGCGCGCCGTATCGCATCTACAACATCGGCAACAATCGGCCGGTCGAGCTCCTCACGTACATTTCGGTCCTCGAAAAAACGCTCGGCAAGAAGGCGAAGCTCGATTTGATGCCGATGCAGCTCGGCGACGTGCCATCGACGATGGCCGACGTCCGCGATCTCGAGAAAGCGACCGGCTTCCGGCCTAACACGACCGTCGAGGAGGGCATCGACCGCTTCGTCAAGTGGTATCGCGAGTACTATCGTGTCTGAGCATTCGTACGGTCAGGCCGACGCACGCGCCGAAGAGAAAGCCTCCGATGTGCGCCCACCACGCCACGCCGACCGCCTGCTGCGCTCCCGCCGCGGCCAGCGATAGGAACCCGTTGAAGAACTGCATCGCAAACCAGATCGGCAGAAAAACGAGAGCGCGCGTCTCGGCCATCGCCCAGTAAACGACGAGCGGAAAAAGCGTGACGATCCGCGCCCGCGGCCGCAGGACGAGAAATGCGCCTAACACGCCGGCGATGCTTCCCGAGGCCCCGATCGAAGGGATCGGAGAGGCGGGAAAGAACATCGTGTGCACCAGACTTCCGACCACTCCGCACACGATGAAGAAGAAAAAATAGCGAACGTGGCCTAACGCATCCTCGATCGGTCCGCCGAAGACCCACAAATAGATCATGTTGCCGAGGAGATGGACGATGCCGCCGTGTAGAAACAGCGAAGTGATCAGCGTGACGGTGGCTTGAAACCGATCCACCCCATACATCGCCGGATTCAACAGTCGCCTCGGAATGAATCCGAAAGTGTTGATGAGAACCTCGGTCTGCGGGCCGAGGATCAGCATGCCCGCGAAAATGAGGACGTTGGTGATCACCAGCGCGCGATTGACGATGGGCTCCGTTCGGCGCGGGAGGGTGTGGCGGATGGGGATCATTCGAGACCGCGGCGAATCTCGCGCACGACCTCACCCATCTGCTCGCGCGTCAACTCCGGATAGACCGGAATGGCGAGCGATTGCGAGGCCGCCGTTTCGGAATTCGGAAATCGTCCCGGCTTCAGATACGCGAAACACTCCTGCTGCGGAAGCGTCAGCGGGTAATAGACCTCGCATCCGATGCCTATTTTTTTCAGATGCGCCATCACGCGATCGCGTCCGTCCTTGAATCGGATGACGTACTGATTGAAAACGTGGCGGTGCCGCGGCAACTCCCGCGGCAGGATGATTCGATCGTCTCCCGCGAACAGTTCGTCGTAAATCTTCGCATTGCGCCGCCGCCCTTCAGTCCACTTCTCGAGGTAGCGAAACTTCACGTGAAGGATCGCGGCCTGCAGCGCATCGATTCGGAAGTTTCCGCCGACGTAGTGATGAAAATATTTCGGGCGCATGCCGTGCACGCGGAAATCGATCAGCTTCTCGGCGAGGGAATCATCGTTCGTCGTGACCGCGCCGGCATCGCCGAACGCTCCAAGGTTCTTCGACGGGAAAAACGAGAAACAGCCGATCGCGCCGAACGACCCCGCGCGCCGGCCGTCGAACTCGGCGCCGACCGCCTGCGCCGCATCCTCGACGATCGGAAGGCCGAAATCCATCTGATCCATGGCCACCATCTGCCCATACAGGTGCACGGGCATGATCGCCTTCGTGCGCTTCGTGATGCGCTTTTTGATCTGCGCGGTGGCGATGTTGTAGTCGGCGAGATCGATGTCGACGAATACCGGCGTCGCGCCGAGGCGCGCGACAACGCCGGCGGTCGCGAAGAACGAATACGCGGGAACGATCACTTCGTCGCCGCTCTTGACGTCGAGGACCATGAGCGCGATGAGCAGCGCGTCGGTGCCCGAGGAGACTCCGATTGCGTGTTTCGCCTGGCAGTAGGCCGCGAAGTCGCGCTCGAAGTCCTCGACTTTCTTGCCGAGGATGAAGTGTTGCGACGCGTAGACCTCTTCGGTAACGCGGAGGATTTCGTCCCGAATGGCAGCGTATTGCGGCTTCAAATCGAGGAGCGGAACCGGCATCGCGGCGGGAGTGTAGCGGATCGTCATCCTGAGCGGAGCGAAGGATCTCGTCAGCGAGATGCTTCCCCCGCTCTGCGGGGTCAGCATGACGTCGCGCGTAACTAGACGCTCCACGGCACAAGTTCGTATTCAACAGCGACACGAAAGGAGCAGTCCACGTGAAATTCTTACTTGCAATTCTCATTGCGCTTCCAGCGAGCGCGGCAACCATCATCGTCCCGGCGGCCGGAACGGGTCCCGGCGCAAACGGCAGCCACTGGCAGAGCGAGCTGACGCTGCACAACACCGGCGCCGCAGCGACTACGGCCACACTGCGCTTTCACGATTCGTCCGGCGCGCAGCAGACGAGCGATGCGACGATCAACGCCCGCAGCACAATCACGATCAACGACATCGTCAACACGCGTTTTGGCCGCGAAAGCGGCACCGGCGCCATCGAGATCACAGTTTCTGATGCAGCCGCGAATCGCCTCGCGATCACGTCGCGGACGTTCAATTCTTCGGCCAGTGGCCAGTTCGGTCAGGACATTCCGGCCGTCAACGTCAACGATGCTGCCGCCGCCGGCGATGTAGTCGTGCTGCAGGCGCCGTCATCGGCGGCCGACGCGCGATTCAATTTCGGTCTCTACGCCGTCACCGACACGAAGATCCGCTGGGACCTCGTCCGCGCCGACGGCACGGTTGTGTCGCCGCTGGCTGAGCAGAGCTACGCTGCCGGAACACAATTCCAATTCAACCAGGGGATCTCCAATCTCCTCGGACAAACGGAGCAGGACAACGATGCGGTGCACGCTGTCGTCACGACCGGCAAGGTCATCGCGTACGGAAGCGCTGTGCAAAACGCCAGCGGCGATCCGAGCTTCGTGCCGGGAATTCGCGTCCGCGCCGACGTGAAGGTGAACTTCGTCGGCGTCGATCTCGATGAGAACGGCACCGTCGACGTCTTCGACGCCGATCATGACGGCGTCCTCGATCGGCCGATCGACATTTTCACGACCAGCGGCTTTCCGAATTACTTCCGCGTGGTTGTCACCGGATCGAACGGCGAGCCGGCCACTTTGGAGATCATTGACGGCGCTGACGCGCTGTTGATCGATGCGCAGACGATCGACTGGTCACCGCGCAACGCTACTCGCGGGATGTCGGGAGCGCTCAAGATCCGCGCGACAGTGGGCGGAGTCTCGGACGTGCTGACGATTCCGGCGAACTTCCGCTAGGAGAAGGTGACGCGAGCGAAACGCCGCTTCCCGACTTTCAGCAAATACGATTTTCCCGCGCGAGAGTCGATGGTCTGCTTCGGATCATCGACTCTCGCTTCATCGACGAGTACGCCACCCTGCGCGACGAGCCGCTGGGCCTCCTTGTTCGTCGGCGCGAGTCCGGCGGCCACGATGATCTTGGTGAGGAACTGCGGCTCGCGCGACGCGGGCAGCGATTTCTCATCGATCTCGCTGGGCGCCTGGCGCTCGCTGAACACGCGGCGAAATTCTTCGTCGGCTGATTTCGCGGCCGCCTCGCCGTGGAAGTCGGCGATGATCAGACGCGCGAGGTTGCGCTTGGCCTCCATCGGCCGGTCTTTCAACTTGTCGATCTCCGCGCGCGTCAGATCTGTGCACAGCAGGTAGTACTTCCACATCAGATCGTCGGAGATCGACATGATTTTTCCGAAGATCGACTGCGGATCTTCGGTAATCCCGATGTAGTTGCCGAGGGACTTGGACATCTTCTCGACGCCGTCGAGCCCTTCCAGCAGCGGCGTGGTGAGCACGACCTGCGGCTCGAGGTTGTACTCGCGCATCAGATTGCGGCCGACCAGGAGATTGAAGAGCTGATCCGTGCCGCCTAACTCGGCATCGGCCTTCAGCGCCACCGAGTCGTACGCCTGCGCCAGCGGATAGAGCAGCTCGTGAATCGAGATCGGCTGATGCGACTCGAAGCGTTTCCTGAAGTCATCGCGCTCGAGCATCCGCGCCAGCGTGTACTTCGCGGCCAGCTTGATCATGCCGGCCGATCCGAGCTCGCCAAGCCACTCGTTGTTGAACCGGATCTCGGTTTTCTTCGGATCGAGGATCTTGAAAACCTGTCGTTCGTAGGTCTTCGCGTTTTCGAGGATCTCCTC
>QHVX01000104.1:7040-13376 GCA_003222375.1 Acidobacteriota bacterium | reverse complement strand
AACGTGATGCAAGGCGCCGGCGAGTTTGTACGGATCGTTCCGCACGACCGCGGTGAGACGCTGGCGAACGCCGATGTCGCGTTGTCGTCATCCGGGACCGCAACGCTCGAATGTGCGATCGCCGGAACACCGGTCGTGGTCATGTACCGACTCTCGTCGCCGACGCACTGGCTCGCGCAGCGTCTGGTCAAGCTGCCGCACTTCAGCCTCGTCAACATCATCGCGGGAAAGAGGGTGGTTCCGGAGCTGCTGCAGGAGGATGTCAACGGCGAGCGTATCGCTCGCGAGGTCCGCTCGCTCATCGAGAACGCGTCACGTTTGCGAGCGGAGCTGACCGCGGTGAAAGAGAAGTTGGGCGGTCCGGGCGCAAGCAGGAGGGCGGCCGAGGCGATAATGAGCACGGTAATGTCATGAGCGCCCTGCGGCGGCTGTACCGCTATCTCACGCGATACAAGGGATGGGCAGTCATCGCCTTCGGGTCGATGCTCATTTTCGCGATCACGCAGACCGTGATGATCGCGCTCAGCCAGCCTCTGTTCGACGAAGTCCTGACGCGGCCGACGACAAAGGTCACCAGTCAGGCCAGCGGCACAAAGCAGTGGGTACTCGACGTCGTGATGAAGCGCGATCGTCCGGAAGGACAGCGCGGATGGCTGATCAACGGCTATGACCGCGTCGCGAAGCGCTTCGACTCCTGGTGGAACGCGAAGCCGCGCGAGAAGTGGCGCAAGGTCCTCATCGTCCTGCTGATCGTCTTTGCCATTCGCGCATTCACGTCGTTCTTCGCGGAATACGGATTTCAGAAAGTCGGACTGTCGACGGTGCGCGATCTGCGCAACGAGCTCTACGAAAGGATCATTCATCAGAGCCATCGATTCTTCTCTGTGCGATCGACAGGGGAGATGGTCAGCCGTCTGGTCTCCGATGCCGATCAGATCCAGGCCGCGGTCTCGACGCGCATGGGCGATTTGTTTCAAGAATCGATCACGCTCATCGGTCTTCTGGTCTACGTCTTCATCTCGAATACGGAACTGGCGCTCATCGCCTTCATCGCCGCGCCGCTTCTCGTCTATCCGGTCATCCACTTCGGATTTCGATTGCGTCGCACGACGCATCGTTCGCAGGAGCGGATGGCCGACATGGCAACGGTGCTCGAAGAAACGATCCGCGGCGTTCGCATCGTCAAAGCCTTCACGATGGAGCCATTCGAGATCGGCCGTTTCCGCGAGGCCACGCGCCGGCACCTTCAATCGACGCTCAAAGCGCAACGCATCCAGGCGCTCACCTCGCCGGTGATGGAGATGCTCGGCGGCATCGGCATCCTGATGCTGTTCCTCTACGCCCACCGCCGCATCGCAGCCGGAACATTGACGATCGGACAGTTCGTCAGCTTCATCGCGGCGATCGCGGCGATGTATCAGCCGATCAAGAAGCTCAACAAAGTGAATCTGTCTGTGAATATGGCGCTGTCGGCGGCCGAGCGCGTATTCCGCATGCTCGACATCGACAATGAGGTCAAAGAGAAGCCCGACGCGGTCGCGGTCGCCTCGGTCGGCAGCGGCATCCGCTACGAGAACGTCACGTTCGCATACGAGAACGAGCCCGTGCTGCGCAACATCAATCTCACGATCGCGCCCGGCGAGATCGTGGCCCTGGTGGGTAGCAGCGGCGCGGGGAAGACGACCTTCGTGAACCTCCTGCCGCGCTTTTACGACGTGCAGCAGGGTCGGATCACGATCAACTCGGTCGACATTCGCGACGCGACGCTGAATTCGCTTCGCGGATTGATGGGATTCGTCACGCAGGAAGTCGTGCTGTTCAACGACACCGTTCGTAACAACATCGCGTACGGACGTGGCGACGTCGACGAAAACCTCGTGACCGAAGCCGCCAGGGCCGCCAACGCGCACGAGTTCATCACGACCTTGCCGCAGGGCTACGACACGCAGATCGGCGAATCGGGTGTGTTGCTTTCGGGCGGACAGCGACAGCGGCTCGCCATTGCGCGCGCGCTGTTCAAGAATCCGCCGATTCTCGTCCTCGACGAAGCGACCTCCGCGCTCGACACCGAATCGGAGCGCCTCGTGCAGCAAGCCCTGAACAATCTGATGCGCGGCCGCACGACGCTGGTGATTGCGCATCGACTGTCGACGGTTCGCTCCGCGCACAAGATCGTCGTCCTCGACAAGGGTGAGATCGTCGAAGTCGGCAAGCACGACGAGCTCCTGGGCCGTCGCGGGACGTATCGAAAACTCTACGATCTGCAATTCCTCGAACAGGAGCATCCGACCGGAGCCCTCGCGTGAGGCGTGTGCTCGCTTTTTTGAGCGCCACGTTTGTTCGCGTCCTGTATGCAACGCTTCGCGTACAACATATCGATTCGGAAAAGATCGAGAAGCTGCCGCAGTACATCATCGCGTTCTGGCACGAGCACCTCGTCATGATGTTGCATTCGCGCTATCGGCGGCCGATTCGCGTGATGGTGTCGCGCAGCAAAGATGGCGAGTACGTCGCCGGCGCGTTTTCGCACTACGACGTCGATGTCTCGCGCGGATCGACGACGCGCGGCGGAACGGCAGCGTTGCGCGGCCTCATTCGGGCGGCGCGCCAGGGGTCGAACATCGTCTTCACTCCCGACGGACCGAAGGGGCCGCGGCGGATCGCGAAGGAAGGTATCGTCATGGCCGCGCAGGCGACCGGCCTGCCGATCCTGCCGATCGCCTTCAGCGCGAAAAAAAAAAGTTGATGGCCTCCTGGGACCGCATGATCGTTCCGCATCCGTTCACGCGCGCGATTTTTCTTTACGGCGATCCGATCGTGATTGCGCGTGACGAAGATGTCGACGAGGCGAGGCTGCGGGTGGAGGAGGCGCTCAATGCCTTGACCGCACGCGCCGAGGCGCACTGGCAACCATGATTCATTCGATGACCGGTTTCGGCCGCGCCTCCGGCACGCTCTCGCCGCGTTACTCGATCGCGGTGACTGTGAAGAGCGTCAATCACCGCTTTCTCGAGACGACAGTGCGCCTTCCCGAATTTTTCTGGGAGCTCGAGCCCACCGTTCGCGCGATCGCCGCAGAAGCGTTCTCGCGCGGAAAGCTGGACGTGGCGATCCGCGTGCAGCGAACGGCGCAGCCGGAGTACAACGTCAGCATCAACTCGCAGATCGCGAACAAGATCATCCCGCAACTTCGCTCCATGGCCGAAGAACTCGGCCTGGGAACGAACTTCAGCGGCGGCGATTTGCTGCGAGTTCCTGATCTACTGCAGGTAGAGGCAATCGATTCCGAGCTGACCGATGAGGAGCGCGACGGCCTGACGCGAATCGTTCGCGAGGCTTTCACGGAGATGCTCGCGATGCGCGCGCGGGAAGGAGAGTCGCTCCGGACCGACATCCTCTCGCGGCTCGAAACGATCCGAAAGTTGCAGAAGGACCTCGACGGCCGGCGCGATGAGATCCGCCAGGAGATGCTGACGAACTACAAGCAGCGCGTGCAGGAGATTGCGTCTGCAGCGGGCGTCGACGTCGCCGAGGATCGCATCGCGCAGGAAACGGTGATCATGGTCGAGAAGGCCGACATCGCAGAGGAGCTGACGCGACTCGCACATCACGTGGAAGAGATCGAGAAAGCGATCTCAGGGCGCGAGGCGGCGGGCAAGAAGCTCGATTTCCTTTCGCAGGAGATGCTGCGCGAGATCAACACGATGGGCTCGAAGTCGCGCTCGGCGGCGCTCAGAACCCTCGTTGTAGAATTGAAAACCGAGGTCGAGCGGATCCGCGAACAGGTGCAGAATGTCGAGTAACTTCCACGCCGACGGCACCTTGTTCATCGTCTCGGGACCTTCCGGAGCCGGCAAGACAACGCTCATCAACAAGGTCCGGGAGCAGCTTCACCTGCTCAATCTCGAGCTCTATTTTTCGGTCTCCCACACCACCCGCCGCCCGCGGCAGGGGGAAGTCGAGGGCAAGAACTATTACTTCGTGACCAACGAAGCGTTTCGGCGCATGATCGACAACGGGGAATTTCTCGAGTGGGCCCACGTTCACGAACAGTTATACGGAACCTCCAAGATGGAGGTCTTGTCGCGTCTGCGCCGGGGGGAGGACGTCATCCTGGACATCGATTACCAGGGGGCGCGCCAGATTGCCAACGACGTGGAACTGAGCGAACGCTCTCTGAACGTTTTCATTTTTCCGCCGTCGCTCGACATCCTCGAGCAGCGGCTGCGCGATCGCGGCCTCAATTCCGATCAGGAGATCGAAACGCGGCTGCGCAAGGCGATCGACGAGATCGACGCCGGAAAAGAGTTCTACCACTACGTCATCATCAACGATGATCTGGCCGTGGCCACCGAGTGTCTCAAGGCGGCGATCATCGCAAAGAAACTACAGACGAAGACTGCGCTCGACGCCATCAACAGGATGGCCGAGCGATTCAAGGAGGAGCAACACAATGGAAGGACTGCCCGAGGGCATTGACAGCAAGTTTCGCTACGTGCTGCTGGTCTCCAAGCGCGCCGAACAGATCATCCAGGGCTCAGCGCCGAAGATGAAGAGCAAGCACGCGAAACCGACGCGCGTCGCGATGGAAGAGATCGACAAGAACCAGGTGAAGTGGCAGCTCACGCCGCCGGCCGAAGAGACGACGGCGCTGGAAGAGACAGAGTAACCCAGCAACCTAGCACCGAGTAACTCGATGAACATTGTGCTCGGCGTAACCGGCGGGATCGCGGCGTACAAGACGCCCGAGTTAGTGCGCCGTTTGAGAGACGCCGGTGCCGATGTGCGCGTCATCCTGACGCCCAACGCCACGCGATTCGTGACGCCGCTGTCGCTGGCGACAGTCTCGGGCCATGGCGTGATCATCGAGCAGTGGGGCGATCCCGAAACAGGGGCCGTCGATCACATCGAGCTCGCGCGCTGGGCGGAGTTGCTGCTGATCGCTCCCGCGACCGCCAATTTCATCGCGAAGATGGCAGTCGGCATCGCTGACGACGCTTTGTCGACCTACGCGATTGCGCATCGCCGCGAGATCCAGGTCGCGCCTGCGATGAATTGGTCGATGTTGCAGCATCCGACCGTCGCGCAGAACATCGAGACCTTGCGCAATCGGGGAGTGGAGATCATCGACCCGGCGAGCGGCCCGTTGGCGGAGGGGGAGGAAGGGCCGGGGCGTCTGGCGGACATTCCGGTGATCGTCGAACGCGTGCAGCAGCATTTTCGTCCGAAGGATTTGCAGGGGCGTGCCGTGCTCGTGACCGCAGGCCCGACCCGCGAGCCGATCGATCCGGTGCGCTTCTTCTCGAATCGGTCGTCGGGAAAAATGGGCTACGCGATCGCGGAGGCGGCCCGACGCCGCGGCGCAGCGGTCACGCTGGTTTCAGGTCCGACGTCGCTCTCCGCGCCAATCGGCGTGAATGTCACGCGCGTCACCACCGCCTCCCAAATGCACGACGCTGTGATGCAAAACCTCGCGGGACAGCAGATCGTCATCAAAGCTGCCGCCGTCGCCGACTTCGCTCCAGCCGCGACCGCCGCACAGAAAATCAAAAAGGATCAGGGCAACGAGCTGACGCTGACGTTGCAGAAGAGTCCTGACATCCTCTCCTCGATCGCGGCATCGTCGCCACGGCCGTTCATCGTCGCATTTGCGGCCGAGACGGAGTCGCTCGAAGAGAACGCGCGTGAAAAACTCCTGCGCAAGAAGGCGGATCTGATCGTCGCGAACGACGTCGCCGATCCGTCGATCGGTTTCGACTCCGATCAGAACGAAGTCCTCGTCATTTCCCGCGACGGCACGACCACCAGAATCGAAAAGTCGTCGAAGCTGACTGTCGCGAACCGCATCCTCGACCTCGTCGTGGAGCACTTGCCGCGTGACTGAGGATCTCCTCCGCGAGCTCGAGTTTCTGAAAGAAATCGGCTTCACACATCTCGACATATCGGCTCCACCACCCGGCACGCGGCACGCGGCACCAGATCTACTCGGCGATTTCCAGCGGATCGTAATGACTTGCGAAAAATGCCGATTGGCGAGGGGCAGAACGCAAGTTGTTTTCGGCGTCGGCAATCCCAACGCCGATTTGATGTTCGTCGGCGAGGCGCCGGGCCGCGACGAAGACGTCCAGGGCGAACCGTTCGTCGGGCGGGCGGGGCAACTTCTCACCGACATCATCAAAGCGATGCATCTGACACGCGACGACGTCTACATCGCTAATGTGGTGAAATGCCGGCCGCCCGAGAATCGCAATCCCGAGCAGGACGAGCTCGACGCATGCCGTCCGCACATTCGCCGCCAGGTTGAAATCATCCAGCCGCGAGTCATCGTCACCCTCG
>QHVX01000104.1:0-6967 GCA_003222375.1 Acidobacteriota bacterium | reverse complement strand
GGATCCGCCTCATGCCGACCTATCACCCCGCTTACCTATTGCGAACGCCATCCGCAAAAAAGGAAGTGTGGGAGGATATGAAGAAAGTCATGGCGGAACTCGAACGTTGAGTCCGCGGTTATCATTTATGCATGGGGTTTCTTGCGTATCTCTCGATGGCAGTCGTGTCGATTGTCATCGTGCGACGCGTATTTCTACTGATCTCCCTTCGCGCAAGCGCGGTTCTCATCCTTCTTCCGCTCATCTTCACGCTTCGTCCATTCATCACTAACGGCGTCTACGCGCCGATCGACCTCGGCTACCAGACTGAGCCGCTCATTTCCTATCTCGATTCGTCCGGCGTGCGTGTGTTCCACAACTCGACGCTCTCCGATACCTACTCGCAGATGATTCCGTGGCGCGCGGTCGTTCGCGAGGCGATCTTCGCGGGCGAGTGGCCGCTCATCAATCCGTACATGCTGGCGGGCGATCTGTTGGCGGGATCGGCGCAGCCCGCGCCCTACGACTTCATCAATCTCGCCGGACTGGCCGTCCCGTTGATCGACAGCATCAACCTGACCGCGGCGCGCGCGTTTCTGCTGGCGCGGCGGTTCGACCTGAGCGAGATATCGGCTCTTTTCGCGGGCGCGGCGTGGATGACTTCGTCGTTCCTCGTGTTTTTCATCGAGGCCGCGCTTGGACACACCATGCTTTTGCTGCCGCTGGTCTGCTGCGCGGCGATCGATGTTGTGCGGCGGCCCTCGATCGGTCGGGCGATCGTCCTGTCGATTGCGCTGACGTGGCTGATTCTCGCCGGACATCCTGAGAGTCTTACGCAGGTTGTGATCATCGGATGCGCTTTCGGCATCTACGAATTGTGGCGACAACGTGAAAACCGCGGTCGCGCGATCGTCGCCGCGCTGGCGGCAGGAATCACGTCTCTGCTTTTGTCGGCGATCTTCCTGCTGCCCGTGATCGAGGCGTTGCGCCAGACGACGGAGTTTGCGAGCCGGCGCGCCGAGGGGAGCGAAGACTTCGTGACCATGAGTTGGAAGTTTTCGGGGCAGAAGCTGCCCGTAAATGTCATTCCGTTCGTGTACGGATTGCCCTGGAAGGAGATGGGCAATGCGCCGCCGCTGATTACGCCGCACAACGCCGTGATCGGCGGTGTCTTTCTGGCGCTCGCGGTCGCGGGCGTGGTTTTAACACGGCGTCGCGAACGCTTTTTCCTGATCTGCGTCGCGGGGATCGGTCTTTTGGCGGGAATCGGCTTCCCGCCGTTGGTGCAGATCTTCGGTCACCTTCCATTGCTGTCGCTCGCCCGGAACGAGCGATTCATCGCTGCCACGATTCTCGCGTTGGTGCTGTTCGTCGCGATGGGTGTTGAGATCTGGCATCGAACCATTGCGTGGACGATGCTCGCGACGGCAACTGTAATCTCGATTCTCGCGATTTGTCTCATTCCCCTCATGCGTGGCGCAGCGCTGTCGGATCACTTCATTCACGCTTCGATCGCATCGCTGGTGATTCCGATCTTCCTCGCAGGCGCGCTGCTTCTCAAGTTTCGCCGAGTCGAAGTTTTGCTCGTGCTCGCGTTGATCCAGCGTGTCGCGGATGTCGGCGGCATGTATCCGACGCTGCCTCGCGAGGCGTTCTACCGAGAGCCGGCGGCGTTGAAGCGATTCGTTTCCGGTGACCTTCACCGATTTGCGGCCGAGGAGTACACGCTGTTGCCGAATATCGGGACGCACTACCGATTGGAGGACGTGCGCGGCTCACAGGCGACGTCGCTGCGACGGCTGTACGAAACGTATCCGCTCTGGTCGACGCCACAGCGCAACTGGTTCAATCGCGTCGACTCGCTGGCCCCGCCATTTCTATCGTTCCTCAATGTGCGATACGCGCTCCACAATCCCGAGCGCACACTGCCGCCACGGTGGCGAACTGTCGGTCATGCGGGCAGGCTGGCGATTGTGGAGAACACCGCCGCGCTTCCGCGCGCATTCATGCCCGCCGCCGTGCGGCTCAACGTCCCATACCCAGCCGTCATCGACGAAATGCGAAGTGCCAAAGATTTCCGCGCCATCGCGTGGATCAATCAGCGCGACACGCCACACAACGGTACCGAGGCCAACGGCTACGGAAACGTGTTGATCAAACGCACGACGTTGTCGACTTACGCCATCCACGCCGATATTGCCAGCGACGGATGGATTGTCATTTCGCAGCCGGCGTGGAAAGGGTGGCGGGCGTTTGACAGCGGCCGGGAGATTCCCGTCAGAATTGCCAACCACGCCTTCCTCGCGATCCATTTGAGCCGAGGACATCACGACGTCGATCTCAGGTTTCGGTCGCACGGATTCATCGTCGGACGCGCGATCTCTCTCATCGCATGGATTGGCGTAATCATCGCAGGCCTATGGTCGCTTCGATCGGCTTGATCGCGGCCTTGTTTGCGTCCCGGAGCGATCTCTTCCTCGCCATAGCGGGACAACTGCGCGGGTCGAGCGGACGGCAGTTCCAGACGACGGTGTGGGTCACGAATCTCAGCGCGCAGAGCACCAGCGTGCAAGCAACGTTTCTCGAGCGCCATCCGCTGAAATCACCGCCGCCGTCGGTTGCCATCGGACTTGCTCCAGGAGAGACCAAAGAGATTCCTGACCTTCCGGTGCAGTTGCAACGGTTGGGCGTGAGCGGCGCAATTCGTTTTCAAAGCGACACGCCGATCGCCGTGTCAGCGCGCATCTTCAGCGCTCCCGAAGAGACGGGCATGCACTTCAACGCAGAGCCGCGCGACGCGGGGTTGCGGAAGGGCGACGAGGCTCTCCTGCAGGGGGTGAATTACAACGGTGTCGTCAGGCAGCGGACGTTCCTTGTCGAAACCAGCGGCCGGCCGGCCGGGGTGATCGTCTGGCTCCGCGATTCGCAGGGGAAGGAAATCGCGCACGACAGTTTTCTCATCGAACCCTACGAGCAGCGATCGGTGCCGATTGCCGAGCTCGCGCACAACACCTTTTTTCGCAATGGTTCGATCGTTGTTCGAGCGACCGGCGGGAGCGGATGTGTTTTGGTCAGCGGTGTCCAGGTCCCGGCAGCCAACAGCGACGGTTACTTCGTCGAGATGACGGTCACGCGCGCTCGCGATCGGATTGGCATGTCGAACGCCGAGGTCGCGATCTACGCGCTGACCGCGCTGGTCGTCATCGCGGCAGTACTCCTCGATTTCTACAACCGGAAGAGACGCCAGGCCGGCTGATATCCTGACTTCGTGCCAAACGGCCTGTCGCAATTCGCGGACGTCGCGGTTCCAGTAGCTGTCCGCGGCACATTCATGTACGCAATTCCCCCGCATCTCCGCGACGACGTGCGTCTCGGCTCGCGCGTCGAAGTGCCGCTCGGTGCAAAGCGAACGACCGGCTTTGTCGTGAATCTGGTCGACAATGCGCCTGCCGACGCGAAGCTCAAGCCGATCCACTCGGTGCTCGACGAGGATGAGCCGGCGCTTCTGCCGGAGATCATCGATCTCTGTCGCTGGGCCGCCGAGTACTACATCGCGCCCCTCGGCGAGATGTTGCGCGTTGCGCTGCCCGCCAACATGGCGGCGCGCGGCCGACGCGAAGTGGTGTGGAGTGGAGCGCAGAGCGACGAACCTCTCATCGAAGAATTGAAAAAACGGCCGCTGCTGCTGAAAGACGCGCTGGAGGCATTTCCGCGATCGACAATTCAACGCCTGCGCGATGCCGGCGTCATCGCCATCCGCGATCGCCTGCGCGACGCGGTTGGCGTTCGATTCGATCGCTTTGCAGTTCTCATCGACGACGGCGACGCGACACCGAAGCAGCGAGCGGCGATCGATTTTCTGCGGTCCCGCGGTGGTGAGGCGCCGCTTAGCGCCTTGCCGGTCGGCCCGTCGACGATCAACACGCTCGCACGCAACGGGCTGATTCGCATCGAGCGTCGTCCGCGCCGTCACACGCTCGACGCATTTCTCGCCGGACTCGATCCGGCATCGGTGGGCGAGATCCGCTACTCGGCGGAACAACAACACGCGATCGATGCGATCAAAGCAAGGCTTGGCACATTCGCGCCGTTCCTGCTCGAAGGAGTCACCGGCAGCGGAAAAACCGAGGTGTACATCGAGGTGATGCGGGAGGCGGTGAGGCGCGGACAACAAGCGCTGCTGCTGGTACCCGAAATCTCGCTGACGCCAGTTTTCGCTGCGCGGTTGAAAGAGCGCTTCGGGGAGCGCATCGCGATTCTGCACAGCAGTCTTTCCGCGAGCGAGCGGTACGATCAGTGGTGGCGCGCGCGGCGCGGAGAAGTCGACGTGGCAATCGGGCCTCGATCGGCGCTTTTCACGCCATTTCACGAGCTCGGAATGATCGTCGTCGACGAGGAGGGCGACGGCGCCTACAAGCAGGATGAAATGCCGCGCTACAACGCCCGCGACCTGGCGGTGGTCCGGGCGCAGCTCCGTGGCATCCCGGTGGTCCTCGGATCCGCCACTCCGTCGCTGGAGAGTCGCGAAAACGCCGCGCGCGGCAAATACGAGCTTCTTCGAATGACGCATCGGGTCGAGGCGCGCCCGCTGCCGGAGGCCGAGGTCATCGATCTGCGCAAGGAACGACCGGAAAAAGAGGATCGCGGCTTCGTCATCTTCAGCAAGCCGATGAAGGACATTCTCCGCGAGACGTTCGCGGCCGGCGAGCAGGCGATCATACTAATTAATAGACGTGGTTATGCTCCATACTTATTGTGTAGAGAATGTGGTAATGATTTCCGCTGCCGCGAATGCAGCGTGACGATGACCGTGCATCGCCGCGCCGGTCTACTCATCTGCCACTATTGCGGGTCGCGGAAGTCGATTCCGCCGAAATGTCCGATCTGCAGCGGAGAAGTGCTGCAGCCGATCGGCTTCGGCACCGAGAAAGTCGAAGAGCGTTTCCGGCGCGACTTTCCCGCCGTGGCCGTTGACGTCCTCGATCGCGATTCCACTCGGCGCAAAGGATCGCTCGTCCGCATTCTCGATCGCTTTCGCACGCAACAGACGCAGGCACTCATCGGAACGCAAATGCTCAGCAAGGGACATCACTTCCCGAACGTGACTCTCACCGCCGTCCTCAACGCCGACTCCATCCTCGGATATCCCGATTTTCGGTCCGCGGAAAAAACGTTCTACCTCCTCACACAAGTCGCCGGGCGGGCGGGGCGCGGGGAGCGGCGGGGGAGGGTCGTGATTCAGAGCGCTTTTCCGACGCACTACGCCATCCAGCACGCGCTGCGCCACGACTACGAATCGTTCTACGAGGCGGAGATTCAGTTTCGCCGCACGTTTCACTATCCACCGGTGACGTCGATGATCGCGATCCTGTTTCGTGGCGCGAAAGTGTTCGATGTCGAACGTGCCGCCACGACCTGCGGACGTATGCTCGAGGAAGCAATCGCGCCACTCGAGGGCACGCGCATGCAAGGTCCCGCGCCGGCGCCGCTGTCGCGGATCAAAGGCGTGTATCGATTCCAGATCCTTCTGCGATCGCCACATCGTGTCGCGCTCAGGCGGGCGGTGGAGGGCGTGATGGGCGGGCGGAGGTGGGCGGGGGCCGATGTCGCGATCGACGTCGATCCCATCAATATTCTTTAGCGCGCCACGTTTTGGATCGGCACATGCATCGTACAGAGGGAGGGTCTCGATGCAGACACGTACGATTTCTCCAAGCGGATACAAGGCCTTTTTCGACTCGCTGAGCCGTATTTATTCAGGATCGAGTGCCACTCTCGAGCTTCTCGACAAAGACCTCGGCGCTCAACATGAGGTCGACGAACAGCCGCTGCGAGGTATCAGCTACGACAAAAGCGGGCTGGAGCTGCACTTGACCACGCGCGACGGGACGCACCTCGTTCATCGCATTGCGCAGCCCAAACGCGTTCAGCTCGAGGAACGCGATGACGGTCTCGTCGAGGCTATCGCGATCGAGTCCGACGGCGATCCCCGGGCGATACTGCACTTCCATCCGGCTGTCGCGTCGAGGTTGCTCGAAGCGGCGACCCGATAAGACACTCGCTCCGCAAACGAGGACAGCACTCACGGATGAGCTAGCCGTAAGTTATTGAAGACTCGTTGCGATCCGAAGTTGGCATCCTTGCAATAACTTTCGGTCGTGATCCAACGGGCCGCGTTCATCAATCCACTCGAGACGTGTTTCCAACCAATCTTCGAGACACTGAACGGCGAGCGCGTTCTACACGCCGTGGAGTGCCTGACGCGCGGACCGCACGGCTCGACACTCGAGCAAGCGCCGCAGCTCTTCGACTATGTTCGGCGTCGCCACCTCGAACCGGAAATCGATCGCATGTGCATCGCGCAGGGGTTGCGCGCGGCGGGCGGCGGTGGAACGCATCGCATTTCGGTCAACGTTCATCCGGTCACGTTGGCGGTGCAGGGCGATTTTCCAGCGTTTCTCGTTCGCGAATGCGTCGCGTCGGGAATCGATCCAAACCGATTGATCGTCGAGATCGGGGAGCAGCAATTGCCATCCGACGGCGCAGCATTTCGCCGCTCGTTGTGCGAGCTGCGGGACCGGGGGATACACATCGCGATCGACGACGTCGGCTCGGCGCACGCGAACTACCGCAGCATTCTCGACTGCCGGCCCGAGTATCTGAAAGTCGATCGCTATTTCGTCGAGGGCGTCAGCGATGATCCAGCGCGGCGCGCAGTCGTTCGGTCGATTTGCGAGCTGGGAAGCTTCTTCGAAGCGAAGGTCGTCGCTGAAGGCGTTGAGCGTCCGGAAGACGATCGCGTTTTGTCCGATATGGGCATCCGGCTGTTTCAGGGCTTTCTTTATGCGAGACCGAGCTCGCCGCGGACATTCGGCGACCGGCGGACGACAGTCGCTCGCGCGTGGCTCAATTCCCGGCTCGCGCTTCAGCCGACGAGATAGAAGCTGACCTGCACGTCGATGCCCAGCGCGCCGGCTGCCACCAGCAG
>QHVX01000131.1:1362-8663 GCA_003222375.1 Acidobacteriota bacterium | reverse complement strand
TTGCGCAGCGCGAAGTGCGGTATGTGGCGATCGAGATCGGCACCGGCTCGTATCAGCCTCGCCCGGCTTCAGACATCTTTGCCCATCGCTATGGCGATTGCAAAGACAAAGTCACTGTATTGAGCACCATGCTGCACGAGATCGGCGTCGATTCGTACTACGTCCTGGTCAACACGGCGCGCGGCGTCGTCAGTTCGGATTTTCCGTCCCTCGGCGCCATCAATCACGTCATTGCCGCAATCCGCATTCCGGCGGGCAGTCCGACAAACGGTCTGTATTCGATCATCGAGCATCCCAGGCTCGGCAAATTGCTGCTGTTCGATCCCACCAATGCCACGACGGCGTTCGGATCTCTTCCGAAGTACCTGCAGGAGAGTCGCGGTCTTCTCGTATCCGGCGATGGCGGAGAGCTGATTGAATTGCCGGCGCAACCGGCCGAGTCGAGCCGGCTGACCGTCACCGCGAAATTGAAGATTGGGACGGATGGAACACTCGAAGGCGACGTACATGAAATCCGCCCTGGCACGGCCGCCGCGGAATATCGCGAACAGGTTGCGTCCCTGTCCGACGCCGAGCGAACGAAGTTCATGGAGAAGCGGCTCACGCAGCGGTTCAGCAGTTACGAGATGCGCGATCTGGTCATCGAAAACGTGAATGATCTGACCTTGGATGTCATTGTTCGCTTTCATGTCACCGCTCCTGGCTATGCGAAACATGCGGCCGGGATGCTGATCGTGCGGCCACGCGCGTTCGGCGGTGGTTCGGTTCCGACGATCGACGGCAAAGAGCGCCTCTACGCCTACGAGCTGAACGGCCCTTCGATTGAGACAGAGGACATCGAGATCAGCATGCCGAATGGACTCGTAGCGGATGAGATGCCTGCGCCGCAGCGTCGGTCGGCCGCGGGCGTCAGCTACACGAGCGAATCATCGTTCGTAGGGCGCGTTCTCCGTTTTCGCAGCGAAACCCGCGTACAACAATGCATCGTTTCGCGCGCCGCGGTCGAAGATCTGAGCCGCCTCTTCGCGTCGATTCACACCACTGAGCGGAACAGCGTCGTCGTCAAAACGAACTGACTCTCGCCGTGGGTTCGAGAACGCCGGCGCCCCGCATCACGCGGGGCGCCCGGCGCTGAGCTCAATCTCCATCTTCCTTTTTTCCACCGGCTCCAACAATCATCGGCTCGAACGTGAACAGATTGCGGCTCTTGGGATCGACCGTCACGCGAACCCATTGGACATTCGGGCTGCCGAACGTTTGAACTCTTGTGAAATTCGGGATGAGATGCGCCTGATCGACCAGCGGCTTATCAACCTTGAAGAAGTGCGTATCGCCGTGGACAAGGACCACCTGACCGTTAAAAGACGTCGTCTCGGCTGTGAGGGCTGCGATGAACGCGTTATAACCGTCGTAGCCCGCGAGCGTAACGTCCGTCGTTGATAAGCAGTACCCCTGGGGCGCGCGGATGCACGTCCGTTCGTTCGCATTCTCGGTTTCAGGCAGGTCGAAGCTCGGGTCAGCCTGGATGATGATGACCAGGCCAAGCGCGCCAGTCGCACGGGCCATCGCGAACGAGCTCCTCATGAATGTGATGTTAGCCGCGTCGCGGGCGGCATACTCGACGTTGTCGGCCGCGCAATCGGCTGGCGTGCGGACACTCTTCTTCGAACAATCGGCTCCATTGACCTTGTTGTTATTGCTCCCCGGGATGTTCAGACCAGTGAACACGACGTTGCCGTAGGTCCATCGCGTGTTCTCCGAATACGCTCCGCCCAACGGTCCCTGGTGCTCGAGCATGAGCTGGCGCTGTCCGAAGCTTTGCGGTGTGGCGAACATCGTGGCGCGGAGAAAGTCCAATCGCTCCAGATTGTTGTAGCCACCGTTGTTCGTGCGATGACAATCGGTCCATTCGTTGTCGCCGGGCACATAGATCATCGGCGCTTCGAACGCGTTGAAGCGATCGATCGCGGTGGTAAACACATCGTTAGTGCAGAGCGTGCTCCCGCTCTTGATGTCTCCGCCGAACACAGAGAATGCGACCTTCGAATCGTTGATGTCGGCGGTAAAGGCGGGGATCTTCGCAGACTCATCCGCGCTGTATGGCATGTCAGCCCAGAGAGCGAACGTGAACCGCCGCTTGTCTTCGTTGTCGTCACCGGCAGGACCCGCGTACACGCTGGCGCTGGCGGCGAGGGTGATCGCCACAGTGACCGCGACGAGAACTCCGTTACTTCGGCCGTACTCCATAAACCCCTCCTTCGTTTTGTAGGGTCCGAAGCCGAGATCGCCGAACGCTGTTGGGCCGGCAGTCTGTACTCTGGACCGATACCCCACATCCATTCACGACCAGGAGGAGCGGGGGATTCCGCCCCGCGCTGGCAGTGAGTCTTGTGAGGTTACGGGGCCAAGCTGGCGTTGAGGGTGATGCGCATCACCGTATTTCCGTAAAAGCTGCAATACTTTTAACCGTAATTAAAGCCGTTCGCGCCTCACGCTAACGCGCGCTGATACAGGTACAGAGCCCACGGCCGCATGCCGAACGCGTGCGGCACTTCCTTATGCTCGCGCTCGAGCCAGTCGTTGATGGGGACCGTGAAGCCGGTTTTTTTCCGCTGCAGAATTTCGGCGGGAAGCGGTGTGCGCGGTGAGCTCGCCAGCATCTGCTTTCCATCGCGGCGGCTGCCGGTGAAGACCACCGGTGCGACTTCACGAAGGAGAAATGCATCGACCAGCGGAACGCGGACTTCGAGCGAATGTGCCATGCTCGCCCAATCGATGTCGCGGAGGAGTTGATTGCGCATGTAAAGCGACGATTCGAGCGCCGCGACGCGCGCGAACGGCGTCCCGGGGTCGGGGGTGATGGCTTCGCGAATTGCAGCGAGCGGTGCCAGCCGTCGCAGCCCCTCCTCGGCCAGGTCATCGCCGAGGAGTGCAGGAAGCTCGTCGGGGAGGAAGAGGCCGCGCTTCATGAGGTAGGCGCCTTCGTAGGAGTGCATGTACTTCAGCGCGTGCGCGGTCTTCGGACTGCGCCGCGGACCCTGCGGCCGCATCTTTGCCCACATCCGCTCGAACGCGCGGCCGGTCGCGGGCATGTAACGAAAGATTCGAAACCAACGCACGAAGCGCGGGATTGTTTTGAATGTCGTGTAGCCGCCGAACAACTCGTCTCCACCGGTTCCGGAGAGCGCGACTTTCCATCCCAGCTCCGCGGCGGCTTTGCAGACGAAGTATGAGTTCATGCCGTCGATCGATGGCTGGTCCATCGCGTCGAGCGCCTTCGGCAGCGTCTCGAGAAATTCTTTACCGGTCAGCGTGCGGGTCTCGTGTTGCGTTCCATACTGGCGTGCAATGACCTCGGCCAGCGGCGCCTCGTCGCGCTCCGTTCCGATGTACTCCTCGAATCGCAGTGTGACCGTTCGAAGCGGTGGTCCGCTTTCGGCCGCCAGGGCGACGACTGTGCTCGAGTCGCGGCCTGACGACAGGAACGCGCCGACGGGGACGTCGCTGACGAGGTGGTAGCGGACGGATTCCGCGACCGCCTTGCTGATGATCTCCTGCCGTTCTCCGTCGGAACGTGGTCGCGTGTGCACCGCTTCGCGCAGTACGGCGGCGATCGAGAAATATGACTTCGGCTCCGACGGCCCCGCAGAAGCGATCGTCATCCAACTTCCAGCGGGAACCGAGCGGATCGCGTCGTAAGTCGTAAATGGCTCGGGAACGCTGCCGCGCAGGAGAAATCCGGCGATGCCGGCTGGATCACGCGTCCTCGAAACCGCGTTGCTGGCCAGGAGTGCCTTGACCTGCGACGCGATCCGGACCGTCATCCCGTCATTCGCGTAGTACAGCGGCTTGATGCCGTAGGGATCGCGGGCGAGAAAAAGTGTCCGGGTGCGGTCATCCCAGATGGAAAACGCGAACATGCCGCGCAGTTTCGGCAGCATCGCTGCGCCTTCGTGGCGATAGAGCCGCAGGACGACTTCCGTGTCGGAAGTCGTGTCGAAGTGGTCGCCGCGGGCCATCAGCTCGCCGCGGAGCTCCTGATAGTTGTAGATCTCGCCGTTGAAAACGATCGCGAGATCGCCGGTGCGGTTGCGCATCGGCTGATTCGCACGCTCGCTGACGTCGATGATCGACAGACGGCGATGCGCGAGCGCGACGCGGCGATCATCGCTGATCCACTGCCCGGCTGCGTCGGGGCCGCGCAGCCGCATCGCCTCGCACGTGCGGCCCAGCTCATCGAGATCGACCGGCGGGGCGGACGGAGGAAACGCGTAGATGGCATTGATGCCGCACATTCCGCGCTATACTGAATCATAGGGCGGGCATGAAGGAAAAGCGCGATATCTATCGCTTTCTTCACGTCACACCGCGCCGCATCTTCGAGCAGCTCGATCAGTACGTGGTCGGTCAGAAGCACGCGAAGGAAGTTCTGGCCATCGCTGCTTACAACCACCTCAAGCGGATCGAGTACCTCAAGTTCGGCGGTGAAGTCTCCATTCGTAAATCCAACATCCTGATGATCGGCCCGTCCGGGTCGGGTAAAACGTATCTGGCGCGAACCCTGGCGCGGATTCTCGACGTCCCGTTCGCTTACAACGATGCCACGGCGTTCACCGAGGCCGGGTATTACGGCGAGGATGTCGAGGTCGCCATCGGACGCCTGCTCTACGCGACGAATCAGAATGTGAATGCTGCCGAGAACGGCATCGTCTTCATCGACGAGATCGACAAAATTGCCCGGCGCACCGGCGGCGCACGCACGGGCGCAGGATCGCGCGATATCGGCGGCGAAGGCGTGCAGCAGGCGCTGCTCAAAATTCTCGAAGGCGAAAAGATTTTCGTACCGCTCAACGTGACGGCCCACTGGAACAAGTACGACTACGTCGAGATCGATATCGCGAACATTCTCTTCATCTGCGCCGGATCGTTCTCCGACCTGGAGGAGAGCGGCGACTCGAAACCGATCGGTTTCTTCGGCGACGATGAAAAGCACGCCCGCGAGGTCAGCACGGAAGATCTCGTGAAATACGGATTCCTTCCCGAGCTCCTCGGCCGCCTGCCGGTGCGGGTCGAGCTCGACGCGCTCAGCGCCGACGATCTCGTCACGATCCTCACGCAGCCGCGCGAGGCGATGATCCCCGAATATCAGCGCCTGTGCGCCCTCGATCAGATCCAGCTCGATTTCACTCGCGAAGCGCTCCTGGAAATCGCCAATGCGGCGCTGAAGCAGAAACTCGGGGCGCGTGCGCTCCGCGCCATCCTCGAAAAAGTCCTGCATCCGATCCTCTTCGTCGGCCCCGAGCGCGCCGGCGAGCGCGTCACGATCGAGCCGGACGATGTTCGGCGCGCGGTGGCGGCGCCGCCGACCTCGTCGTGAAAACGATCGGCATCGCCGCCAAGATCACTTCGGACGTCGCGGTCGACTATGCCAGAAAAGTTGCCGACGAGCTCCGCGAGCGCGGCTACGACATCTGTTTCGATTTTGGCACCGCCGATAAGTTGAACGATCGCGGCCCGTGCGTCGCCAAGTCGGACCTGGGCAGGCGCGCGGACCTGCTAATCACATTCGGCGGCGATGGAACCTTGCTGTCCGTCGCGCGATCGGCGCCGAAGGATGTTCCCGTTCTCGGCGTGAACATGGGAACGCTGGGCTTTCTCACCGAAGTGACCGTCGAGGAGTTTCCTTCGGTGCTTGAATCGGTTCTCGCGGGAAAGCACTCGACCGAAGAGCGCGTGACGTTCGATGTCATCGTCGAAGGTCCGCAACGCGAGAAGCGCTCGTATCGCGTTCTCAACGATGCGACGATCAACAAGAGCGCGCTGGCGAGGATCATCGAGATGCGCGTGACGGTGTCGGGGCAATTCGTGTCGACGTTTCGCGCCGATGGACTGGTAGTCTCGACGCCGACCGGATCGACGGCCTACAACCTTTCTGCCGGCGGACCGATCGTGTACGCGACGATGAACGCCATCGTGCTCACGCCGATCTGCCCGCACATGCTCACCAATCGTCCGATCGTTCTTCCCGATGCTCTGGAAGTCGAGATCGGAATCGTCACGAAGAATCAGGAGATTTTTCTGACTCTCGATGGGCAGGAAGGCCTGCCGATCACGGAGCACGATCGCGTCTGCGTACGCAAATCGGATCAGGGCGTGTTGCTCGTCCAGTCGCCGAACAAGGCAGAAGGCAGAAAGCAGAAGGCAGAAAGCGTCGCTGGAGTCCTTCTGCCTGCTGCCTGCTGCCTTCTGACTTAATGAAGCGACCGCTGATACGCGGCGCGAATCGACGCGACGTACGCCTTCGTCTCGCGGAACGGCGGCACTCCGTTGTACTTCTCCACCGCGCCTGGCCCTGCGTTGTAGGCCGCGAGGGTCAGATCGAGATCGCCGTGGAACGTGTCGAGGAGAGTGCGCAGATACTTCGCGCCGCCGAAGACATTCTCGCGCGCATCGAAGACATTCTTGATGCCGAGGTAGCGGGCGGTCGCCGGCATGAGCTGCATGAGACCGCATGCGCCGACCGGTGAGACCGCATTCGGATTGAATCGCGATTCGCGGTTCGCCACCGCCACGAGCAATCGCGGATCCACGCCATGTTTTTTCGCGGCGTCGCCGATCGCATTCGCGAGGTAAACGGGGAGAGCGGCGTTGACTTGCGCCGATGAGTCGTAAACCGAATTGCCGAACGACGCGTATCGCAGGCTGCGGCTCGTCCTGAGGCTCACGAGCGCTTTGCTGACGTTGCCGAAAAAGCCGTAGGCGGTGATCGACTGTTCGTCGTTGCGAATGACGATGCGTCCCTGCTTCTTGATCCCGAGTCCGGAGCGAAGGTCAGATGCGCTGAAGTGCGAGCCATCCGCAAACGCGCTGCCCGCGACGAAGAAGATGACGGTGGCGAGAATTCGATACGATCTATGCATGAAGACTTGGCCGCTCGTTGCTGCGCTATCGTTTGCCGGGGTTCACTGCACAATGCCGCCACCGCCCTCGAACATTCCAAATAACCTTGTGTTCTCGGGTGGAACGGTTGTGTCCGGCTCAACCCAAACACCGCACGCGAATTACGCTGTTGCGGTCGCCGACGGAAAAGTCGTCGCCGTGGGTCCTAATGCCGAGATTCTCCGCACTTTTCCGAACGCGCGAGTGATCGACGTCACCGGCACAACTGTCCTGCCAGGTTTGACCGATGCGCACGGGCACCTTTACGGGCTCGGCCTTTCGCTCGATACGGTCAATCTCGTCGGCTCGACCACGTTCGATGAAGTCATCACACGCCTGAAGCCACGCGCCGCCAGCGCCCA
>QHVX01000131.1:0-1280 GCA_003222375.1 Acidobacteriota bacterium | reverse complement strand
GTATGGCTGCGCCGCATCGACGGTCACGCGGGTCTTGCCAACAGCGTCGCGATGCGCGCGGCCGGAGTCACGGCATCGACGCCCGATCCCGAAGGCGGACGCATCATCCGCGATGCGAGTGGCAATCCCACTGGTGTCTTCGTCGACGCGGCGGAGGGTCTCATCGACCGCGCGGTGCCGGCACCGTCATTCGAGCTGCGAAAAAGGCGCGTGTTGGCCGCGGCGCAGAAGATCGCGGAGAACGGCCTGACGGAGACGCACGATCCGGGCGCGGATGACGAGACGATCCGCGCCGTTCGGGAATTGATCGACGAAAAGCGCTTTCCGATCCGCGATTACACGATGATCGCGGACAATGCTCGCGCGCTCGACCAATGGTTTGCGCGCGGAAAATTGATGGATTACGGCGGGCGGCTGACCGTCCGATCGGTCAAGCTCTACGCCGATGGCGCGTTAGGCAGTCGTGGTGCCGCGCTGCTCGCGCCCTACAACGATGATCCCGGCAACACGGGACTCCTGGTCAGCAAAGAAGAGCATCTTGCCGATGTCGCGCGTCGCGCGCGTGCCGCGGGATTTCAGGCGAACACACATGCGATCGGCGATCGCGGCGTGCGCAATGCGATCGATGCCTATGAATCGGCGGGCGTAACGCCACAGGACCGTTTTCGCATCGAGCATTTCCAGGTCGTCGCGCCATCCGATTTTCCACGCGTCGGGCGCGACGGGATCATCGCGTCGATACATCCGACATGTACTGGGCCGAAGATCGCGTCGGGCCGGAGCGAATCAAGGGAGCGTACGCGTGGCGCACCGTCCTCAACTCCGGCGCCCGCCTGGCCCTCGGATCCGATTTTCCGGTCGAGGATGTGAATCCGTTCTTCGGCATCTATGCGGCCGTCACGCGTCAGGATCAGAAAGGCTGGCCGCCCGGCGGCTGGTATCCCGAACAGAAACTGACGCTGGCGGAAGCGATTCGCGGGTTTACATCGGATGCTGCGTACGCCGCGTTCGAGGAAAACTCACGCGGGACGATCGAGCCTGGGAAGCTCGCCGACTTTACGATCGTCGAAGGCGATCTCTATTCCATGCCGCAATCGGAGCTGTTCAAGGCGAAGGTGCGGTATACGGTGGTGGGAGGGGAGATCGTGTATCGCGGCGTAAGGTGACGCGTGGCCTGGATTGTTCGCGAGATTCCGCCCGACGGCATCCTCAAGGAAGCGGAGCGCCGTAGCAAGTCAGTGTCGGAAACGGTAAAACGAATTACGAACCGCTTGCCCGAA
>QHVX01000130.1:15620-19435 GCA_003222375.1 Acidobacteriota bacterium | reverse complement strand
TCGTCGACGATCTCGCGCAGCGGCGTCGGCCGCTTCGCATCGGCGCGCGCCAGCAGCTTGACCATGTGCGACATGTCGTCGAGGATCTTCTTCATATGCTGCGCGCACGATCGAATGCGGCGCAGAAAATCCTGGCCGTCTTCATCCAGCTTGTCGGAGTAATCGGCGATCAGCAGGTCACTGAAGCCGTCGATCGAGAAGATCGGCGATTTCAGATCGTGCGACAGCACGGAGAAGAGTTGGATCAACTCCTCGAGGGTGACCTCGGCCTGTTCCGATTGTTTCTGATCCAAGACCGCGATGATGGCACCTCCGGCGTCAGCCACCAAAGCAAGCGGCCTGCCTAGCCTTTCTTGAAGACGGCGATTTTGCCGCTGCCGAGGACGGAGGTAGTCCCGTCGCCGTTGATTGCAACGGCAGTCCCGGGCGGTATGCCGATGCCGATGTTCGCATCGGGCAATGACATGAGGCGTCGAAGCATCGTGTCGCTGGACGCATCGAAGGCTGTCTCAATAACCGTGTTTCGCAGCCAGCCGAGGGCGGGGAGGGCGGAGGCGGAGGAGCGCATGTCGCGCGTGTGTGTTCCAAAACAGGCAGCTCCCGCGCCGATCGCGGCCACCACGGCACCGTTGGCGGCGGCGTCGCGCATCGCCATTTCGGCCGGTGATTCGCGCAGCGTGTCGAGGAGATTGTTCGTCACACCGCCGCCGACGTAGATCATGCCGGCCGACAAGATCTGATTGAGATTTTTCTGCCGGCGGTTGTCGCGGCCGCGGTAAATCGGAACGTTGATCGTCTCGAGATCCGCGTCGATCTGTTTGAAATACTTGCCGAGATGCAGGGCGTATTCGGGGGAGCCGGAGGCCGTCGGCAGAAATGCGATGGTCTTTCGCGGCATGCGGCCGGCGAGAAACTCGTCGATCTCGCGCGTCTCGCCGAATGAAAACTCGCCGCCGCCGATGAGCACTAGCAGCGTGACCGGCGTCGCGAGCTCCACCTTCAGAGGCTGCGTCATCGCGTTATATGCTGCTCGAATGCGTCAGATTTTGCTTGCGTTACTGATCGCAGCGCCGGCGTCCGCACAAAATGCTGATGCGCTCTGGCAGTCTCTCATGGACGGCAATCGAGCGTTCGTGGCAGGAAAGGTGACATTCGATCACCTTGCCGATTTGCGGCGTCACTCGGCGGATCATCAGAATCCGCCCTTCACGATCCTGGCATGCTCGGATAGTCGCGTTCCGCCGGAGCTGATCTTCAATCGATCGCTCGACCAGCTCTTCGTGATCCGAGTCGCGGGTTCGAATACGCGATCGCCAACGGCTACACCAAGCTGATCGTGGTTCTGGGACACGAAAATTGCGGCGCGGTCAACGCAGCGCGCTCCAGCGGCGATCCGGGCACACCGAGTCTCAATCTCCTCGTGCAGCGAATTCGCGATGCCACCGGAAAGGCAGCCACTCTCGAGGCGGCGGTCAAACAGAATGCGCGCGCGAGCGCCGCCTATCTGCTCGCCAACAGCAAAGTCATTCGCGAAGCTGTCGACGGAAAGCGAGTCGGACTCGTCGTCGCGTATTACCACCTCGACAGCGGCGTGGTTGAGCGACTCCGTTGACCGACGTCGCCATCGTCACCGGCGCATCCTCAGGCCTCGGACGCGAGATCGCGCTGCTGCTCGCGGATGGCGATCGACAGGTCGTTGGCGTCGCGCGGCGGCCGTTTCACGAGCCGCCGATTGCCAGTGTGGCCGGCGATGCATCGCGACGCGAGACTGCCGCGCGGGCCGTTGACGTTGCAAAACAGCTCGGGCACATCACGGTGCTGGTCAATTGCGCGGGGGCCGGCGTGTTCGGGCCGGCAGGGTCGTACGACGATGCCGCGATCGCGCGCGTGATCGAATCGAATCTGATCGCAACGATCCTGTTCTGCGAAGCGCTCTTTCCTCGCTTTCGCACCGACGGCGGCACAATCGTGAACGTGCTCTCCACGGCGGCCCTCATCGGCAAGCCGAACGAAAGTGTTTACTGCGCCGCGAAGTGGGGCGCGCGCGGTTACACCGAATCGCTGCGCGCGGAAGCGAAGGGAACGAAGGCCCGGATCATCGCCGTCGCGCCGGGCGGAATGGATACGCCGTTCTGGAGCGATCGGCGATCGGACTTCATGGATCCGAAAGAGATCGCCGCGATCATCGTCGATGCCATCGAGCGGCCCGTGAACGTCGGCGAGATCGTGATCAACCGGTGAGAGAAGGCAGCAGGCAGAAGGCAGAAGGCAGAAGGCAGCAGGCAGAAGGCAGAAGGAGAGGTTGCGTTACTTCTGCCTTCTGCCTTCTGCCTTCTGCCTTACTTCAAGGGCCTTCTTCCCCATGTCGGCCGGCGATTTCACGACGTGAATGCCTGCGCTCTCCAGCGCTTTCATCTTCTCGGTGGCCGTGCCGGTTCCGCCGCTGATGATGGCGCCGGCGTGGCCCATGCGCCGGCCGGGCGGCGCTGTCTGTCCTGCGATGAAGGCAACGACCGGTTTCTTCACATTGCCTTTCACGAACGCCGCGGCATCTTCCTCGGCCGTTCCGCCGATCTCGCCGATCATGATCACCGCTTCCGTCGCCGGATCTTTCTCGAATGCCGCCAGACAGTCGATGAAATTCGTTCCCGGCAGCGGATCGCCGCCGATGCCGACCGCTGTCGACTGGCCGGTGTTGAGCTTCGTCAGTTGCCCGACCGCTTCGTAGGTCAGCGTTCCGGACCGCGAGACGATGCCGATTGGTCCAGGCTTGTGAATGTGACCCGGCATGATGCCGATCTTCGCCTGCCCGGGCGTGATGAGGCCCGGGCAATTCGGCCCGATGAGGCGCGATCTATTTCCAGACTTCCCGAGAAAGTCGTGCGCCTTCATCATGTCGTTCACCGGAATCCCCTCGGTGATGCAGACGATCAGCTCGATGCCGGCGTCGACGGACTCCATGACCGCGTCGGCCGCGAAGGGCGGCGGGACGAAGATCAGAGAACAGTTCGCGCCTTCTTTTTCACGCGCATCGCGGACGGAGTTGAACACCGGGAAACCTTCGTGCGTCGTGCCGCCTTTTCCGGGGGTGACACCACCGACGACTTTGGTGCCGTAGTCGCGGCACTGAATCGCATGAAATGTTCCTTCGCGGCCGGTGATGCCCTGCACGATGACGCGCGTGTTTTTGTCGGCCCAGATCGACATCAGCGCTTGCCCTTCGCCGCCGCGACTACTTTTTGCGCGGCATCGGCCATGCCATCGGCGGTGATGAGCGGCAATCCCGATTTCGCCAGGATCTCTTTTCCCAGCTCGACGTTCGTGCCTTCCAGCCGCACGACCACCGGAACCGGAAGTCCGATCTCGCGCGACGCGCTGACCACGCCTTCCGCGATGCGGTCGCCGCGCATGATTCCGCCAAAAATGTTTATCAAAATAGCTTTTACATTCTTGTCACTTAAAATGATACGAAATGCATTCTTGACCTGTTCGGCGCTCGCGCCGCCGCCGACGTCCAGAAAATTCGCCGGCTCGCCGCCCGCCAGCTTGATGATGTCCATGGTCGCCATCGCGAGACCGGCGCCGTTGACCATGCAGCCGACGTTGCCATCGAGCTTGATGTAGTTGAGGCCGAACTTCGACGCCTCCACCTCCAGCGGATCTTCCTCGTGCAGGTCGCGCATCTCGACGATGTCGGGATGACGAAAGAGCGCGTTGTCGTCGAAGTTCATCTTGCAGTCGAGCGCCAGGACGTCGCCTTCTTTCGTGATGAGCAGCGGATTGATTTCGGCGAGCGATGCGTCGATCCGCAGGTA
>QHVX01000130.1:0-15592 GCA_003222375.1 Acidobacteriota bacterium | reverse complement strand
ACGCCGCGCGCCTGAAATGGCTGGACGCCGAGGACGCCGTCGATGGGTTGGCGGTGGATGGCCTTCGGATCGCGCGCCGCGACTTCCTCGATCTCCATGCCGCCCTGCTTCGAGGCCATGATGACCGGCATCCCGATGCGCCGGTCGAGCGTGATGCCGAGGTAAAGCTCGCGGTCGATGTTGAGAGCTTCCTCGATCAGGACTTTGTGGACTTCGCGGCCTTCCGGTCCGGTCTGATGTGTGACCAGCCTCATGCCGATCATTTTTTTCGTGAGCTCGGCGGCTTCGTCGGCATCCCTAGCGAGCTTCACGCCCCCGCCCTTGCCCCTCCCACCCGCATGAATTTGCGCTTTGACAACCACTTTGCCACCAAGTTGTTTCGCGGCTTGACGGGCGTCCTCAGGGTGATCGACGACGATGCCGCGTGGCGTCGGGACGCCGTATCGGCGCAAAATCTCTTTTGCTTGATACTCGTGGACCTTCATCGCGCGCGGCGTTTTATCACAGCGGCTGCGTTGCTGCTTGCGCCGGCTGCGGCAGTCGCGCAGATCCGCGACGGCAACGTCGTCGAATACGGGATCGGCGTGTTCCTGGATACCGAAGGCAGCCTGGTGATGCAGCCGCCGAAGATGAAGATCTTTCGCGACGGGCGCGTGTTGATGGTTGATGAAAAGGGGGCGCGGGAGTCACGCATCGATGCCGACCGTGTCGCCGATCTGGAGCGCGATCTTGCGCGAATGCCGCTCTTGCAGACGACGCGGTGGATCGAATTTGCGCGGCGCAAGGCGATGCCGCACGCGGGCGGCGTTTCGTACATCCGGTTCGGCGAAGAAGTCATCGTCGCCACTCCCGGAATTCCGCTCGATCGCGATTGGAACGCGATCATCGATCGCATCAACGCTGTGCGGCCCGCGACATCGACACCTTTTCGACCGCATGAGTTGCGTTTCTATGACTTCGATTCGCTGGCGGCCGACGGAAATCCGACCGCGACGAGCGATCCACTGCTTATCACGGCCATTATTGAGACGTACAACCCAGCGAATACTGCGCCTCGCCACTTCGCCGCGGTGAGCGCACCGGGGTGGATGGACACGCCTCAGATCGAGGGCTGCATCGAAGAGCTGTGGAGCGCTTCAACCTCGCACCGCCGCGGCGCGGGCGTGCAGGATGGAAACCTCATCGAGTACGGCATGGGTGGATTCGCAGATGGTGGTCACGGACCGCCGATGCTCTATCCGCCCGAGGTCAAGATCTATTCGGATGGGCGCATCGTGTTCGCAACGAAAGAAGCGTACTGGCAAGGGATGCTCGATCCGAAGCGCCTCGCGCGTCTCGAGCGCGATCTCGCGAAGAACAGCTTGCTCAAAGAATCGCAACTGCTCCACGTCAAGAATGGCGGCTTGATTTCAATGCACGGCGGCATGGCCTACATCCGTTATCGCGATGCCGATGACGAAGTGGTCGTGGCTGCGCTCAGCCATCCCCATCGCGGTCCATACGTTCACCTCCTCAACCGGATTCGTGAGGAGATTCCGGAGACGTACTCGCGTTTTCGTCCGGCGGAAATCAAGTTCCAGCTCTATCGCGGAAACGCGTGGGCCGCCCCGGTCGATTGGCCGTTCGGACCTTTGCAGGAATCCACGACCCTGACCGATCCTGCCGCGATCGCGTTCGTGGTCGATCACTACGAGATCATCGTCGAGTCAGCTCCGGCCTGGTACGACCCCGAGATCCTCGCCCTGACACTCGACGATCTGCGCCTCCTCGGCAGCGAACCGTGAACATCGGCGATGAGATCACAATCGAGCCGGCGGAGCTGGTTGCCGGTGGCGCGGCGCTCGCGCGCATCGATGGATTCCCCATCTTCACGGCCAACGTCTATCCCGGCGATGTCGCCGTGGTTCGGCTGACAGAAGTGAAAAAGGGATTTGCGCGCGCGGAGCTGGTACGCGTCACAGCCCTGAGTCCGCTGCGCCGCGCCGCGCCGTGTCCGATCGCGGGGGAATGCGGCGGCTGCAACTGGACGGCGTTGCGACTCGATGCGCAACTTCGGGCGAAGGAGCGCATTCTCCGGGAATCGCTGCGTCGCATCGGGAAGCTGCAATCGCATCCTCCGATCGCGATCCATCCGTCGCCGCTGAACTATCGCATGCGCAGCCGTCTGCACCGCGATGGTGATGCTGTCGGCTTTTACGCGATGCGATCGCATCGCGTTGTGCCTCTGGCGCGTGAATGCGAAGTCGTCGCAGTCGAGACCGCGCAGCATCCGATCGAAGGCGAGACGTGGGAGATCGATGGCCGGTTGATCCACGGCATCATGGAGATCGAGATCCGCGTCAACGAATTTCGGTACCGGCTCTCCACGACGTCGTTCTTCCAGGTGAACCGGCATCTTCTCAGCACGATGCTGCGCCTCGTGACGGCGCATGCGAATCGCGTTCGACAAAAACGCGTCGCGATCGACCTTTTCGCAGGCGTCGGATTCTTCACGTTGCCGCTCGCGAAATTGTTTCAACGCGTCGTGGCAGTCGAAGGGTCGCCGTCGATCCACTATATCCAGGGCAGCAACATCGAGGCGGTGCAGTCGCCGGTTGAAAACTTCCGCATGCCCGACGCCGATTTCATTTTTCTCGATCCGCCGCGTGCCGGAGCGCAAAAAAGCGTCGTCGATGCCATGGCGCAGCGCGCGGGCGAGATGATTTGTTATCTCTCCTGCGATCCGGTAACCTTTTCGCGCGACGCGAGCCGGCTGATCGCGTCGGGGTGGCGACTGGCCACGCTCGACCGAAACGCTCGCGTCGTTCGAGCGTGCCCGGTGACGTTCCGGCCGCACTCCCGCTGATCGCTTACATCGCCGGCCTCGCGTTCGGCAGCTCCGTGCGCGATGCCGTTGCGTTGTTCGCGGTCGCGCTTCTTCTCTGCGCACTGAGACGCATCCGCGTCGCGTTGATCGTCCTGTGCGCCGCCCTCGGCATCATCGCCGGCAGCGCGAAACCATCGCCGGTCGCGGTCGAGGAGGATCGATTCACGCGCATCGCTGCTCCGATCGATCGCGACTGGACGCGGCGCGGAGACGTTTTCGTCCTGCGTGTGCAGTACGCCGATCGGCCGCTGACCATCTACGCGCGATTTGTTCCGAAGCCGATCGCGATGGAGAAGTGGATCGAGGTCGAAGGTTTTTTGCGGACGAACGATCGCGGCGAGCTCACGATCGCTGTGAAGTCTCCGCGACTCCTCGCGTATCGGGGCCGGTTGTCGAATCTCGATCCCGCGGCCTGGAATCGCGCGCTCGCCAATCGGCTGCGGCCTTACGCCTCGAAATTTCCGACCGAGGTGGCGATGGTGGAAGCATTGGCGCTGGGGAGAGGCGAGCGGCTGGCCGACGACATCCGCGACAACTACAAACGCGGCGGCACCTATCACCTGCTCGTTTTTTCGGGACTGCAGATCGCGTTCGCAGCCGGCCTGATCGCGTTTCTCCTTCGATCGCTGCACGCGCCGCGGGTCGCCGACTGGTCGCTGTTGATGTTCGCGATCGTCGCGCCGATGTTCATCGGACCGACAGCCTCCGTTTCGCGATCGAGCATCGGCATCGGCCTCTACGCCGTTTCGAGAATCGTGAAGCGGCCGACAACGCTCGAGAATCTGTGGTGCGTGGCCGCTCTGCTTCGGCTGATCATCGCGCCATCCGATCTGACCGATGTCGCGTTTCAGTTGACCTACGCCGGCGCGGGCGCACTGCTGTTCGTCGGCAGGTCTTTGGGCAGCCGCCGATGGATCGCGTATGCGATCGGCGCGGAATGCGCCGTCACGCCGCTGACACTCTTCCACTTCCACCAATACGCGTTAGGCGGGTCGCTGACCACGATCCTTTTGACGCCGATCATCTTCGCGATGCTGGTCGTGTCGGCGCTGGTCTGTGCACTTCCGTCCGCAGCGCTGCTGCACGTCATCGGATTTCTCCACTACGTCTGCACGATCGTGAACGGGTTAGCGGCGACGTTCGCGGGCTGGTACGCCGCACCGCCGGGGGCGACGCTGGTCATCGGATTCGGCGCGGCCTTGCTGGCGATTGCGCTTCTTCGCGGCCGTCAGCGTGCCATTGCAATCGTTCTCGCAACGATCCTGCCGAGCATCGCGTCGATCTTCGTAGCCCATCGCGGCATTGGTAAGTCAACGCTTACCATTATCGATGTCGGGCAGGGCGACTCGATCCTCATCCGTACGCCGCGGCAGGCGATCCTCGTCGACGCCGGAAGCCGTTACGCGAATGTCGTACCGTTACTTCTGGATCGCGGAGTGCGGCAGCTCGATGCCGTTTTTCTCACGCATGTGCATCCCGATCACTGCGGCGGCTTGCCGGACGTCCTCCGACGTCTGAGCGCGAAACAGATGTGGGTCTCGCCACGAAAATTCTCGGGCGACTGCGCGCAGCGCGTCCTCGATGCGGCTTCGTCCCGACGCGTTCCAGTCCACCTCGTGCGAAATGGCGAGCATAGAAAATTCGGCGACATCGACATCCGGATGCTGCTCGCATCGCGAACGTTCAAGCGCGCCGCCGAAAACAACAGCTCGGTTGTTCTCGGCGTCACGCTCGGCACGAAAGCGCTTCTGCTCACCGGCGACATCGAGCGCGAGACGGAGTCGGATCTGGTGGCCAGAATCGAGCACACCGACGTTCTGAAAGTCGCGCATCATGGCAGCCGTTCTTCGACGACCGCCGATTTTCTGAGCGCTGCTTCGCCGCACGTCGCGGTGATTTCGTGCGGCCGCCGGAATCTGTTCGGACATCCGCACGACGAGGTGATCGACGCGCTGCGGCGCCGAGGGATTCGCGTCTATCGAACCGATCGCGACGGAACGATCGATCTCGAAGTTGAGGGAGATCACATCTTTGTGCGGCATCAAATTGACACCCCACCATGAGGTGCTAGAGTTAAATCGGCCGGCTCTATGTCATCAACTCTCCTTCGCCTGGGACTCTGGATCGAGCTCGCAGTCGTGGCGCTCTATGTCCTGCACGAGACCTACGCCGAGACCCATCTGGCCGAGTACTTCTCGACATCGACGCTTCAGAAGGGGCTGGTGATTGGAGCGTTGCTCGTCATCGCGGGCGTGGTCATGCGGCTGGTCGAGCGGGGCGCGAGGAAGGTCGTTCACAAAAACCGCTGCGCAATCTGCAAGGTGCCCGTCCCGGAAGGTGCGATTTACTGCCGTGAGCATCTGCGCCGCGTCCTGCAACGCGAGGACGAGCGCACACACATGACGCGCACACGCCATTAGTGCGCGTCGTCGTGATCGCCGGTCCGACCGGCACCGGCAAGTCGGAGCTCGCTGTTCGTCTCGCAGAAAAACTTCGCGGCGAGATCATCAACTACGACTCGATCCAGCTCTATCGCGGCTTCGACATCGGCAGCGCCAAGCCGTCCGTCGCGGAACGCGCACGCGTTCCGAATCATCTCTTTGACACTCTCGAGGCCGATGTTGAGTTCAACGCCGCGGAGTACGCGCGCGCAGCGCGCCCGCTCATCGAAAAAATCGCGCGCCCCATTCTCGTCGGCGGCACGTTCTTCTATCTGCGCGCCGTTCTCGCGGGCTTGCCGGAGATGCCCGCGCGCGATGCCGCCATCCGCGCGCGGCTGCGGCACATCGCTTCGGCGTCCCATGGTCAGGAGCGATTGCATCGCTGGTTGTCGAAAGTCGATCCGAAAAGCGGCGCGGCGATCGCTCCCGGCGATCGACATCGCGTCGAGCGCGCGCTGGAAGTCTGGATCGTCAGCGGGCAACCGATTTCCATCTGGCAGCGCCCGACCCCGATGGCCGAGGAGATTCCGTCGATCAAAATCGCGTTGGCGCTCGACCGGCAGCAGCTCGTGAAATCGCTCGATGCACGCGTCGACGCGATGTACGCTGCAGGCCTGATCGAGGAGACCCGTCGGCTGCTGCAGCGATATCCTCCCACCGCCCGCCCGTTCGACGCGATCGGCTATCGCGAGGCCTCCGCCGTGATCTCGGATCGCTTGACGGAGAGCCAGGCGATTGCCGAAACCCGCCGCCGCACTCGCGCGTATGCGAAGCGGCAGGTGACGTGGTTGCGTGCGGAGCGAAATGTGCATTGGGTGGACGCCGCCGATCGCGACGCGGCGTTCGCCACGGCACTGCGATTGGTCGAGGAAGAGAGTTGAAGTTTTCCAGATGCATCGTCGTCATCGCGGCGCTCGGCGTCGCGAGTTGTCAGACTGCGTCGGCGCCACCTGCCGTCACGCCGCAGGGTGAGTCGCGCAATCTGATCGATCCACGGACCGGCTGGCACGGATCGACCTCCGATCAGATCGCGCGGCGCTTCGACACCGCGTGGCGCATGGTTCTGGCCGGCGATTATGCCAACGCGCGCTCGCGGCTGCAGGACATCAAGAAGCGCGACGCGGCATACGCTCCCGCGGACCTCGCCGAGGTGGCCATCGAGATCGGCGAGGGTCGTCTGGATGTCGCGCGCGCGAGCGTCGAGCAGCTCAAGACAAAATATCCTCAATATCTGGCCGTCGATGTTTACGCCGCAGAGATCGACGTCGCGCAGAATCGGATTCGCGAAGCCTGGGATCGCTATCGCGAGATTACGCGCAGTCCCGACGCGCCGCCCACGGCGTCATCGCGCTCCGCCGAGCTGCAGACGCGGGTCTTCGATCAGCTCTACGGAGCGGCGATCAACGCGCAGCCGGAAGATGCCATCCGATTTTTGCGCGAAGCATTGCAAGTCATGCCTAACGCCACCGCGGCGCGCACGCTGCTCGTTCGCGATCTCATCGCTCTGAAGCGATATGACGAGGCCAAGACCGAGCTCGATCCGCTCACCGGCAGCGCCGCCTTCGATCAGCCTGAGGTCCAGGAAGCGCTGGCCGAAATCGATATCGGCAAAGGTCAGTACGAGGAAGCGATCGTGCGATACGAGCGTCTCGCTCGGCGCGATCCCGACCAGCGGTACCACAAGCGGCTCGAGCAGGTGAAGGAGCTGTTCGCGGCCGCCAACATGCCGCCGCAGTTCTTGAGCGCGATGGATGCCGACTTGATCACGCGCGCCGATCTGGCGGTTCTGATGTACTGGAAAATCGCGTCGATCCGGTTCGCGCAGAACGTGCCGGCTCCGCCAATCGCCATCGACATCAGCGAGACTCCCGGCCGCGACGAAATCATCCGCGCCATCGCCCTCGGCATCTATCAAATCGATCCCGTCACGCGACGCGTGAATCCCGACACCGAAGTCACCGGCTCACAGCTCGCGAGGATCGCTGCCCGCATCCTCACGTTTCGCGGCGCTTCGTGCGCGCGCCAGGTGACAGGGCCGGAGGCGATCCTGGCAGCCTGCGGCGTTTCGGTGGCCGCCGATGAGGTTCCGGTAAGCGGCCGCACGGCGTCGGCGGTATTGGACGACGTGGATCGCGCGATCTCGCGGTAACGCCGGCTGAGAGCCGGCGCTACGTAGAGCCGCCTCTCAGGCGGCTCACCCGAAGAGCGTCAGCCGCGGCAAATTGAACTTCTCCCGAATCCGCCGCCGGAGATTCGCCTCCTCAGTCCGCGCGCGGATCTTCGGATCGAGCTTCGATACGTCGACCTCGAGGCGCAGCGCCTCGAGGTCCTGGGGCGTGACGAGACTTTCGATCAGCTCGCGTTCGATTTCCATCAGACGTTCCTCGATTCGCGGCACGCTTCGTTCGCGCGCGAGCTCGCGCACACGCGACGCAAACGGTTCCTCGAGTCGCTGCGCGAGCTCTTCGAGCCGCGCTTCGGGACTCGCTTCCGGCGTGGTCTCGCTTCCGCCGACGTAGAGATCGCGCCGCGCGTCCCACAATTCTTTGACGGCGTGACGGCAGTAGCTGAGGCTCGAGATCACCTTGCGGCGGCCACTCGTCTCATTCTTCTCGAAGACGGTGTCGATCGCCTCGATGACGATCGGAAGTGGAATCCCCTCAGCGCGCCACCGTTGCATGAGGACCCAATCTTTTGCCGAGAGGATGAACGGCGTCTGGCGGCGAAAGGCAAAATGTGCCTCGATTTCCAGAAAGTAGTCATCGGACGCCATTCGACCGTGATGCTACAATTTTTCGTCCAGAGTCCCTTCCATGACATCCGCGGCACCTCAGGCTGAGGTCACGATCTACACGCCTCTCGCATCGCCATTCCATGAACAATTGAATGGAGAGACGGTGTCGATCGGACGGGCCTCCGATTGCACGATTCCGATCAAAGATCGCTACCTGTCGCGCAAACATGCCGAGATCGTCCCGACCGAGCGCGGCTGGATCGTTCGCGACTGCGGAAGCGCGAACGGGACATTTCTCAATGGCGTTCGGGTCGATCGCGAACATCCCCTTCAGGGCGGCGATCGCATCCGCCTCGGCGACACCGAAATCGTGTTCGAAAGCGCGGAACACAACACCGATCGCATTCTGGCCATCGCCGACACGAAGTCGAAGACGACGATCGCCATCCCGATCGATCAGATCGAGGAACCGAGAAAGGCGACTGATCCTGCCAGGCTCAAGACGCTGAGTGAGCTGGCCGCAGAACTTCTCGAAGACCGGCCGCTCGATGAACTGTTTGGGTACATCACCGAGCGCGTTCTGCTGCACACCAAGGCGTCGCGCGCGGCAATCGGAGTGCTCCGGCCCGACGGCACCGCGTTCTTGAACGTCGAAGTGCGGCGCCATGATCAAAACGACACCTCCGAGCTGCGCATTAGCCGCACCGTGCTCGACGAAGTCGTGAAAGAGAAGAAGGCGCTGGCATTCGTCGACATCTCGGCCGACGAGAAACTGAAACGCGCGCAGTCGATCGTCATGCAGGGGATTCGATCGATTGTCTGTGCGCCACTGGTGATCGGCGATGCAGTCGTCGGCGTTTTGTATGTCGACTATTTCGTCAGCCGGATGATCTCCGAGGATGACGTCAGGCTTGTCGGACAGATCGCGCGGTTTGCGGCCATCAAGCTCGAGACGACACGCCTGCGCGAAGAGGCGATGCAGAAAAGAATCATGGATGAGGAGCTGAAGACCGCGTCGGCCATTCAGCGCCGGCTCCTTCCTCCTGCGCCGACAGGTGTCGCCGGTTATACGTTCGCGGGAATGAATCGACCCTGCCGCACAGTCAGCGGCGATTACTACGATTTCGTCGTTAGGCCCGACGGCCGCGTGTACTTCGTCATCGCCGACGTCAGCGGCAAAGGCGTCACGGCCGGACTCCTGATGGCGGGATTGCAGGCGTCATTTCGTATTTTTACGAAGAATGATCCGACGCCGGCGTCGCTGATGATGCAGCTCAACGTCGCGTTCAAAGAGACGCTTTTCCTCGGCCGCCTCGACACCGCGACTGGCGTCGTCGAATATGCGAATGCCGGGCACTGTCCGCCGCTGTGGATCAAACGCGATGGCGTCGAGGAGCTCGGCGACACCGATCTCGTGTTGGGCGTCGTGACTCGCGTCGGGTACACGAGTCATCAGCTCCAGCTCGATCCGGGCGACGCGCTGGTCATCTTCACGGACGGACTTTCAGAAGCGGTGAATCCGGAAGGTGAAGATCTCGCTTCGCAAAAGCTGCAGTTGACACTGGCAACGTTGCACGGCGCTTCGGCCGACGCATTGTCAAAAGCGATCGAAGAGACGGTCGAGTCGAACGTTCCCGAAACGCTGCTCGCTGACGACGTTACGCTGGTGGTCGTCAGCCGCAATTGATGGTGCCAGGTCTGCTGTTGGCTGTTTTCTTCGATCCGTAGAATTTCGCTACGACTGGGAGAAAACAGCCAACAGCAGACCTGGCACCATCAACGGTCAAGAAAATCGAAAAAAATCGGCTCGATCGATTCCGACGCAACCCGAAAGATCCGATCGGCGTGGTAGTTGCCCGGAATGTCGATCACGTGCAATTCCTTCGGCTCGTTGGCGGCTTCGTACAGCGCGACCGAATGTTTGTGGCTGATGAGCCAATCGTTGCGAACGTGGATCAAACAAATCGGGACGTGTACCTCGCGGACGTCGTCGAGCGGCCGCAACTTCGGCGACTTCCGCGCGCGCCATTCGAACTTCGGACGCCGCAGCGCCTGCCAAAACGCGATGTGGTGATGGATCGTGAAGGGATTGATGCGCGGGCTGATCATGGAAAAGTCGGCGACCGGCGAGATCAGCAGGAGCGCGTTGACCGGCAGTCGATGGCGCGCGACGGTTGATATCGCCACCGCCGCCCCGTAGGAAAAACCGACAAGCGTGACCGATTCGACTCCAAGCCGGTCGATCAAATCCTTTGCGACCGCGGCGACGTCGTTGTGTTCGTGCAGATTGAATCCGTAGGTGCCGCCGCTCTCGCCATGTCCGCGGGGATCCGTGACTGCGGCCGTGTATCCACGGCTGTGCAGCAGGGCCGCGAGGGCCACCATCGACGGATGTTTGCGTTCGCGCCAAAAGCCGGGAACGACCAGCACCGCCGACCGCGAACGACCTTCGTAGAGGTCGTACGCGATCGGGGTTTCATCGAACGAAACGACCGAATGTGTAGCAGGGGATTCGAGGCGGGCTGGATCGCTTGACATTGCCGGCGGCCTTTCTAATATTAGCGCCTCTCTCCCGCGGTAAACCCCCGGTGACCTTGGAAAAGGAGAACTCCGAATGAAGAAATCCCTTTTGATCACAATCTTTGCGCTAGTGGCAATCTCGCTCTTCGCCTTCGGTTGCAAGAAGGAAGAGAACGCGAACACCGACACCGCTGTGACAGATACCGGAGTGACATCGACGACCTCGACGATGTCGGCGACCGATACATCTGCCACCAGCACCACCAGCACTACCGGTACGACCGCCACGACCGAGACGACGATGACCGGAACTTCGGGAACCGCCGGAACCGCTACGACTGGCACGACCGCGACTACGTCGACGACCGAGAAGGGCGGCAAGAAGAAAGCGTCGACGAAGAAGAAAGGTTATTGATATCCCAGCGCTCCTCTGGCACCCACGTTGCTACTTCGAAGCCGCCGACATAGGAAAAGTTTGTCTACGTAAATACATCGGATGAAGAAGGAGGTGGGGCAGGCATTCCCAGACATACTCCTAAAAGATTCATCTCAAATTCAGTTCAAGTCATAGAGAGGAAATGTATGAAGAAATTTCTGGTACTTCTGGCGGTCGTGGCCCTGGCGTTCTTCGGCTATGCCTGTAAGAACGAGCAGAACACGAACGCTACCGATACTGGCGCGACGGCGACCGATACCGGGATGAGCAGCACCAGCTCCACCATGTCGACCACCGACACGTCGATGACCGGCACCACCGGCACGATGTCGACCACCGACACGAGACCGGCACGATGTCGTCGACCGACACCAGCGGAACGGGCATGTCCGGCACGATGGGGACATCGGCGACCACCAGTACAACGACCAAGACGAAGACGAAGACCGAAACCAAGAAGAAGAAAAAAGGCTAGGGCTGACGTCTCTCAGGTTGGGGCGCCGTCGGATTTCCGGCGGCGCTCTTTTTTTTGGTCTCCAGATCGCGCCGCAGCTTGTCGTAGACGCGCATGGTTTCCGTTTCGAGCGCTCCGATGCTGTCGTTGTTGTCCATGACGTAGTCCGCGAGCCCTCGCCGTTCCTCGCGCGACATCTGACGCGCCATGCGGCGCTGCGCATCCTCGCGGTCCATTCCGCGCTTCACGGCGCGCTCGATCTGCAGTGACGGCTCGCTGTCGACCACCACGATTTTGTCGTAGCGCTTTTTTCCGCCCGATTCGAGCAGCAGCGTCGCTTCGACGACCACGATGCGGTCGCGATCGGGGAAGCGGCGCGCCTCCGCCGTGATGACACCCTCTTCCTGCGCGATCACGAGCGGATGGATCAGCGCATTGAGTTTCTTCGCGGATGCGTCATCGACGAACGCGATTGACGCCAGCTTCGGCCGGTCGATCTCGCCATCTTTGCGAAGAATCTCCTTGCCGTACGTGTGCAGCAGCGCTTCGTACCCGGGCTCGCCCGGCCGGTAAAGCCGCGCGACGATGGAGTCGGCGTCGATCGTCACGCACCCGAGTCCTGCCAGCGTCGTCGACACCGTCGATTTTCCCGACGCGATCCCGCCAGTCAGCCCGACGCGCAGAATCATCCGCGCCTCTTCTGCGCCGCCGTCACGGTGTTTTTCATCAGCATCGCAATTGTCATCGGTCCGACGCCTCCCGGGACAGGCGTGATCCACGAAGCGACTTCGCGAACGCGATCGAAGTCGACATCGCCGGCCAGCTTCCCATCGAGTCGATTGATGCCGACATCGATGACGATCGCATCTCGCTTGATCATCTCCGCGGTCACGAATCGCGGTTTTCCAATCGCGGCGACGACGATATCGGCTTCGCGAACAATGCCCGGCAGATCGCGCGTGCGCGAATGACAGATCGTCACAGTCGCATTCTCTCGCAAGAGAAGCGCCGCCACCGGTTTGCCGACGATGTCGCTGCGCCCGATCACCGCCGCGCGCTTGCCAGCGATCTCGACGCCCGTCGAACCGATCAGCCGCATCACTCCCGCCGGCGTGCACGGAACGAGCGTGGGGCGGCCGAGGTGAAGGAGACCCACGTTGATGGGATGGAAGCCGTCGACGTCTTTTGCCGGATCGATGGCGTCGATCACTTTCTTCGGATCGATCTGCTTCGGAAGTGGCAATTGTACAAGAATACCGTCAACATTATTATCACGATTTAATTGGCGAATCTCGGACAGGAGATCGTCCTCCCGCATCAGTGCGTCGAAGACCAGCTCGGTTCCGTGGAGACCGAGCTCCTTCGCCTTTCGCGCCTTGTTCCGCACGTAGACCTCGGACGCCGGATCGTTTCCGACGCGGACCGCGACGAGTCCGGGCTTGTACGGCAATTTCGCGAGATCCGCGCGCACTTCCTGTTCGACGGCAGCCGCGACTGCCTTGCCGTCGATGATTTGCGCGGGCATCAATGCGCTTGTATCACATTGGGAATGAATCGCTTGACTGGCATCGTTAGCCAGTGTTACCGTTTCATCCCTTTCCCAGGAAAGGTGTGTAGTTCCTTGTGTCGTAAAGAGTTGTCGTTGTCCTCGACAACTGATCATTCAGGAGAGTCATGCGTACGTATTTCCCCAAGAAGGGTGACATCGAACCGCGCTGGTTCATCATCGACGCCGATGGCAAGATCCTCGGCCGTCTATCGACGACGATTGCGCGCATCCTTTCTGGAAAAAACAAACCGACTTACACCCCCTTTCTCGACACCGGCGATCACGTGATCGTCATCAATGCCGAGAAAATCGTTCTCACCGGCAAGAAAGAGAGCGACAAGATCTATCGCAGCCACTCGCAGTATCCGGGTGGACTCAAAGAGCGCGAGGCGCGATTTGTGCGTGCCCAGAAGCCCGAGGCCATGATCGAGGAAGCGGTGTGGGGGATGCTGCCGAAGAGTAAGCTCGGCCGGCAAATGCTGAAGAAGTTGAAGGTTTATCGCGGCACCGAACATCCGCACGAGGCCCAGAAGCCGGAGCGGATCGAGGTCGCGGAGTAACGGAGGAAGAAATCTTGGCTCTGGTTGAATACTACGGCACGGGACGGCGCAAAACCTCGACCGCTCGTGTGCATCTCCGGCAGGGAACGGGTCAGATCACGGTCAACAAGCGCTCGCTCGACGAGTACTTCGGAAACGACGTGCTCAAGATGATCATCAAGCAGCCGCTGTCGCTCACCGAGACCGCCGACAAGTTCGACATCGTCGTCACGGTCGATGGTGGTGGTCCGAGCGGACAGGCCGGTGCCATTCGCCACGGCATCTCGCGCGCGCTGCAGGTCTACAATGCCGAGCTGCGCAAACGTCTCAAGAAGGCCGGTCTGCTGACCCGCGACCCGCGCATGAAAGAACGCAAGAAGTACGGTCAGCGCGGTGCGCGTGCGCGCTTCCAGTTCTCGAAGCGCTGATTCGATGTTTCGTTTTGCTCCAGGATTTAAATTGACGGCAGGAGCGACTTGCTCCTGTCGTTTTGTTTTTTGCAAATAGTTCAACGCAAAGGAGGGTTCACTTGGCGGTCTCTATTACGATGAAAGAGCTTTTGGAAGCTGGCGTGCATTTCGGTCATCAGACCAAGCGCTGGAATCCGAAGATGAAAAAGTACATCTTCGGCAAGCGCAATGGGATCTACATCATCGATCTGCAGAAAACGCTCAAGCTCTTTAAGGAAGCTTCCGCATTCATTTCCGATCTTGCCACGCAGGGCAAGCGCATCCTGTTCGTCGGCACCAAACGCCAGGCGCAGGACGCGATCCTCGAAGAAGCCAACCGCTGCGGAATGTTCTACGTGAACAATCGCTGGCTCGGTGGCACGCTGACGAATTTCGCAACCGTTCGCCGTTCGATCGAGCGCCTCAAGGAGCTGGAAGCCATTCTCGCCGACACCGAGAAAGAGCTTTCCAAGAAGGAGCGCGCACACCTCGATCACGAGCGCGAGAAGCTGCAGAAGAATCTGATCGGTATCCGCGAGATGGACTCGCTTCCCGATGCCCTCTTCGTGATCGACCCGAAGAAGGAGTACATCGCCGTCAAGGAAGCGAAGAAGCTCGGCGTGCCGGTGGTGGCCATCGTCGATACCAATTGCGATCCGGAAGACATCGACTACGTCATTCCGGGCAACGATGACGCCATCCGCGCGATTCGTCTGTTCACGCAGAAGATCGCCGACGCGGTCCTGGAAGGCTACAACCTGGCCGAGGAGCGCTACATCGGGACCGAGGATAAGGGCGAACCAGCGGCCGAGCCGATCACGGCTGAAGCCGTTGCCGAAGCGGCCCCAGTTCCCGCAGTTTCGTAAATTTTTCCCTGGAGAGTTGTCATGGCTGAGATCACCACAGCAATGGTGAAAGAGCTGCGCGACCAGACCGGCGCGGGCATGATGGACGTCAAGCGCGCGCTCACTGAGGCGAGCGGCAACATGGAAGAGGCCACCAAGATCCTCCGCAAGAAGGGTCTGGCCGCCGCGACAAAGAAAGCCGGACGTGTGACGTCCGAAGGCGCCGTGCATGCCTACACCAGCGGCAATATCGGTGTGCTCGTGGAAGTGAATTGCGAGACCGACTTCGTCGCGCGCACGGACCAGTTCCGTCAGTTTGTCGACGAGATCGCCAAATCGATCGCGAAGGGCAAATCGACCACCGTCGAGCAGCTCGCCGGCGAGAGCTCGAACGGCGAGACGGTTGCGCAGAAAACGCAGAACATGATCGCGAAGATCGGCGAGAACGTGACGATCCGCCGCTTCGTACGCTATGAAGCCGCCCCGAACGCGGCGATCGGAACGTACATTCACGCCGGCGGGAAAATCGGCGTCATCGACGAGGTCGTGGCCAACAACACGAGCGATCGGGCAGCCGAAGTCGCACGCGACGTCGCGATGCACATCGCGGCGACCGAGCCGCGCTTCATCCGCCGTGAGGACGTGACCGAGAAGGACATCGCCACCGAGCGCGAGATCGCGCGCGATCAGGCCGTCAAGTCCGGCAAGCCGGAAAACATCGTCGAGAAGATGGTCACCGGCAAGATGGAGAAGTTCTAC
>QHVX01000139.1 GCA_003222375.1 Acidobacteriota bacterium | reverse complement strand
CGACTCCGCCTGCGACAGCGCGGGCAGGCTTTGGACAGTGCCGCCGGTGATCCGAGGCGGCGCGGCCCACAGGGGCAAGGCCAGGAAGCAGATAGCCAGCATCTTCGTCTTCATGGTCGATTAGACTGATGGCAACGGTGCCGGTTAGCTCGATGAAGATTGAAGTTCGACATGAAAGGGACGTGACAGTGGTCGTCCCGGTGGGTTCCCTCGTCATCGGTACGCCCGAGCAGACCATGAACGACGGAATCACGCGCCTCCTTGGCGAAGGCCACAGTCGATTGGTCGTCGATCTTGCCGAGGTGAAGAAAATCGACAGCTCGGGGATCGAGACGCTGCTGGTCGCATGTCAGCGCGCACGCGAAAAGGGCGGCGATGTTCGTCTCGCTCGTGTCGCTCCGCGCTTCCAGACTCTGCTGGAAATCGCGCAACTGACCGATGTGCTGAAAATTTATCCGGACGTCGAAACAGCCGTGAAAGAATTCATGTTGTATACTCCGCAGCCATGAAGCGTACGACGACTGGTCTGACGCGCACGACGACGGGCTCACCGCCCTGTCGATGAATCTTTATCGAATGAATTCAACGACAGGGCCGAGAAATCGGCCCTGTTTGATTTTTTGAGGATTGCATGCAGGTAGAACTACCGGACGGATCGAAAAAAGACGTACCCGATAACGCGACCGTGGCCGATGTCGCGGCGTCGATCGGGAAGCGGCTCGCGAAGGACGCCATCGCCGGCAAGGTGAACGGCAGAGTCGTCGACGTCTACGCCAAAGTGCCCAACGGCGCGAAGATCGAAATCGTCACGCCGAAATCGGACGCAGGACTCGACACCATCCGTCACTCCACTGCGCATCTGATGGCGATGGCGGTCCAGGAGTTGTTTCCCGGAACGCAGGTGACGATCGGACCGGTGATCGAGAACGGCTTCTACTACGACTTCGGCACCGATCGGCCCTTCACCGACGAAGATCTGCGCCGCATCGAAGAAAAGATGGCCGAAATCTCGAAGCGCGATCTGCCGATCCGCCGCGAGGAGTGGAGCCGCGACAAAGCCATCGAGACCTTCGACAAGTTAGGCGAGAAGTACAAGGTCGAGATCATCAAAGCGATCCCCGGCGATGAGACGCTCTCTGTTTATCGACAGGGCGAGTGGTTCGATCTCTGTCGCGGTCCGCACGTCCCTTCCACCGGGCGGCTGGGAGCCTTCAAGCTCACCTCAGTGGCCGGCGCGTATTGGCGCGGCGACGAACGCAACGCCATGCTACAGCGCATTTACGGTACGGCGTGGTCGGACGCAAAAGAGCTGCAGGAATACCTCCATCGAATGGAGGAGGCCAGAGCGCGCGATCACCGCAAGCTCGGCAAGGAGCTCGACCTCGTCTACTTCTCGCACTACGCGCCGGCAATGCCGATCTTCCTGCCCAAAGGCGCGATCATTTACAACGAGCTTCTCGACTTCGTCCGCTCGTTCTATCGCCGCGACGGTTATCAGGAAGTCGTCACGCCGCTCATCTGGGACACCGAGCTGTTCAGAGTCTCAGGACACTACGACAACTACAAAGAGAACATGTTCTTCACCGAGGTTGAGGAGCGTGAATACGCGCCAAAGCCGATGAACTGTCCCGGCGACATTCAGATTTATGCGATGGAGCGGCACTCCTATCGCGATTTGCCGATTCGTCTCGCGAATTTTTCGCGATTGCATCGGTACGAGCGATCGGGCGTCACGCATGGACTCACTCGCGTGCGCGCGTTCGCACAGGATGACGCCCACCTCTTCGTCACTCCGGAGCAGATCCAGCCGGAGATTGAACGCGAGCTGAATCTGATCAAGGAGATGTACGACGTCTTCGGTTTCAGCGACGTGAAGATCAATTTGTCGACTCGCCCTCCGAAACGCATCGGTACCGACGCGATGTGGGACGCCGCCGAGAGCGCGCTGGAACAGGCGCTCAAGAAAAAAGGCGTGCCCTACCAGATCAATGCAGGCGATGGGGCCTTCTACGGTCCGAAGCTCGACTTCAATGTGACCGATGTCATCGGGCGTCCGTGGCAGCTCGGCACTGTTCAGCTCGATTACGGCCAGCCCGAGAGGTTCAAGCTGACCTACATCGGCGCCGACAACGCCGAGCACCGCCCCGTGATGATCCACCGTGCAATTCTTGGATCGCTCGAGCGGTTCATCGGCATCATCATCGAACACTTTGCGGGCGCCTTTCCCGTCTGGCTGGCGCCGGTGCAGGCGATCGTATTGCCGCTATCCGAGAAATTTGTCGACTACGCGAATCAGACGGCCGCCAGGTTGAGCCAGTCGGGATTGCGGGTCGAGATCGACGGAAGCAACGAGAAATTGGGAGCGAAAATCCGCGACGCGCAGCTCAAGAAAATCCCCTACATGCTGATCGTCGGCGAGAAGGAAGCGTCGGCCGGCACCGTGAGTCTGCGCAAGCGCAGCGGCGGCGACCAGGGCTCGATCAGCCTCGACCAGTTCATTTCCGAAGCGCGGGAGCGCATTTCCTCCCGCTCCTTGACTTTGTAAATCGTTGACCGTAGTTTGTACGCCTCTCGTAATTAGGACGCCCAACAACAGGAGGACTAAAGTATTTTTCCGCCACGTAGAGGATCGCGATTCGACCGTAAACCAGCAGAACCACAATCAAGAATCAATGACCTGATCCGGGCCGCCGAGGTCCGGTTGATCGACCATGACGGCAAGCAGGTTGGAGTCGTGCCTCTGCAGCAGGCGCAGGACCTGGCCCGCGAAAAAGATCTCGACCTGGTCGAGATCTCGCCGACCGCCAATCCGCCGGTCTGCAAGATCATGGATTATGGCAAGTACGTCTTCCAGCAGAAGAAGAAGCAGAGCGAAGCGAAGAAAAAGCAGAAGGTCATCGTCGTCAAGGAGGTGCAGTTCCGCCCTCGCATCGACGAGCACGACTTCGACTTCAAGAAGAACAACATCATCCGTTTTCTGCAGCACGGCGATAAGGTCAAGGCATCCATCCGGTTCCGCGGCCGCGAGATGAGCCATATGGAGCTCGGCAGGGCGGTGCTCGATCGCCTGCTGTTGGACATCAAGGAATTCGGCACGGCCGAGAGCACGAATCCCGATGTTCAGGGCAATCGGATGAACATCGTCATCGCGCCCAATAAGTGACGTGAAGCGGCAAAGCCGCTGAGCGTCATCCTGAGCCGCGGAGACGGCGAAGGATCCCTGACACGAATCTTGAGATTCCTCGCCGTCTTCGCGGCTCGGAATGACGTAGGGAATTCATTTACAGCTCAGTCAGTTGGGAGTCCCGCTATGCCGAAAATGAAGACCCACCGCGGAGCAGCCAAACGGTTCAAGAAGACCGGCAGTGGAAAGCTTCAGCGGAGTCATGCCTTTCATTCGCACATCCTGACCAAGAAACGCCCCGGCCGTAAGGCGGCCCTGTCGTCGGAGACGGAAGTCTCGAAGGCGAATCGGAAGACCGTCAAGAAGATGGTGCCCTACCTGTAGGGCGCTCGAGCGCGGCGCGGTTCTCCTGACCCGCCCGCTCATGAATTCCGAAACGAGGAGACGAAGATGCCCCGAGTCAAAAGAGGTCCCAAGAGAAAGAATCGCCGCGCGAAGATCCTGAAAGCCGCCAAAGGCTACTGGGGGATGAAGTCGCGCGGCCACCGCATCGCCAAGGAGCAGGTGGCCCGCGGTCTCAATTTCGCCTATGCCGGCCGCAAGGACCGCAAAGGTGATTTTCGAAAGCTGTGGATCGCGCGCATCAACGCCGCCGCCCGCGCGCACGGCATTTCGTACTCGCAGTTGATGGCGGGTCTGAAAGCTGCCGGCGCGACGATCGATCGCAAGATCCTGGCGGACATCGCCGTTCGCGATGACAAGGCCTTCGCGGCGTTCGTCGACACCGCCCGCGGCGCACTCGAAAAAGTGAAAGCCGCCGCACGATAGCTCTGAAGTTGTCAGGTTGTCGGGTTCTCAGGTTGTCGACAACCTGATAACTTGACAACCTGATAACCGTGCTCGAAGACATTCAGCAAACAGCTCGCGCTTTTGATTCGGACCTCGCGTCCGCGAACGGCGCGCGTGAGATCGACGAAGTGCGCGTGCGCTACTTCGGGCGCAAAGCGGGATTGATCCCGGCGCTTTTCACGCGGCTGAAGGAAGTTCCGAAAGAGCAGAAGCGTGAAATCGGCGATGCGCTGAACAAACTGCGCGACCGCGCCGAAGAAGCGCTAAAAGAGAAAACTGCGCGGCTCGTCACGGAGAAAGTCGAGCATCCGCTCGACGTCACCCTCCCCGGCCGCGCCCCGCGCCTCGGCCACCTCCATCCGACCACGCTCGTTCGCCGCGAGCTGGAGGAGATCTTCGTCGAGATGGGCTACTCGCTCGATCCCGGTCCGGAAGTGGAAACGGACTGGTACAACTTCGAGGCGCTCAATTTCACGCCCGACCATCCCGCCCGCGACATGCAGGACACGTTCTTTCTCGATGTCGACCAACTGCTGCTGCGGACGCACACCTCCAACGTGCAGATTCGATCGATGGAGCGATTCAAGCCGCCGCTCCGTGTGCTTTCATGCGGACGGGTGTATCGCCGCGACGAGATCACGATGCGCAAATCGCCGGTCTTCCATCAGGCGGAAGGATTCCTCGTCGACAAAGGCATTCACATCGGCCATCTGCGCGCGACGCTCGAGCAATTCATCAAGCGTCTGTTCGGATCCGATCTCGCGATGCGCATGCGTCCGAGCTACTTCCCCTTCACGGAGCCATCGGCGGAAGTCGACATGTCGTGCGTGTTTTGTCGCGGCAAGGGATGCAACACCTGCTCCTTCACGGGCTGGATGGAGATCCTCGGCAGCGGAATGATTCATCCGCAGGTGCTGCGCAATGTCGGGATCGATCCCGATGTGTGGAGCGGATTCGCGTTCGGATTCGGACTCGACCGCGCCGCGATGATCAAGTACGACATCCCGAACATCCGCACGCTGTTCGAGAACGACGTGCGCGTGCTGCAGCAGTTCTGACCGACACGATTTCGCCGCGGTCCGTATATTCAGCGTGAAAAATCTCGCATGGGTGGCGCTGCTTCTGGTCAGCTGCGAAAAGTTCACGCTGCCGACTGAGCCATCCCAGCGCCTTGTACCGAGCGATGACCGACAGCGCACGGTGACGAAATCTCCCGGCCGCCTCCGCGTGATCCGAACCCAACCGCCGGAATGCGCGAACGCGGCCGGACTCTCCATTTGCCAATGTCACGGTGTCGGCAGCGTGATCTCAATCCGTCCCGAAATACCGCTACAGGAAGCGGCTGACCGATTCATGAAGCAGTATGGCATTCAGACATCAACGGGGAGAGGCGGACACTGGCTGGCCGCGAACCTCTCTGATGCATTGATCCGTCAACTGCGCTGCGATCCTGCGGTGACGTTCATCTATAAGGACACGTTCGCGGATCCAAGTAGTCTCGTGTATTGCGCCTGCCGGTGAAAACGGTGTTAGCGTTCCGGAATGACTTCCGCCCGAAGTCTGTCCCTTGCCGCGACCGCCCTCGGCGGAATCCTCGCCGGCGCGACTGCCGACCGTCTCGTCGTTCAATTTCCAGCGTTAGGCCGCCTCGGCCCGAAGTTCTGGGCCGACTATAGCCGCAATGCCGATCTGTCGGTGCGTGGCGCGGCGTTCTATCCGACGGTCGCAATCGGCCATGCCGTGTTGTCGGTCGCCGCGGCGGTGATCACCGATCGGCGCGCAAGAAGTTCAGCCGTTGCGGCCGCGATGCTCACGTTAGGCGGGTTGGTGTTGACGCTCAAAGCCGCTCCCAACATGCTCTCTGTGCGCCACCTGGGCGATGACCAAGTCGCGCTCGAGCGCGCCCGCCGCGCTTTCAACTTCTGGAGCAGGATTCGCGGAGCCTGTCACATCGGTGCGTTCATCGCGAATGTGTGGTCTTTGCGATGATCTACCAGCTCGCGATCGTCTTCGTGGCGTTGGAACATCTCGCGTTTCTCGTCCTCGAGATGTTTCTGTGGACGAAGCCGGCCGGACGGCGCATTTTCGGCCTCTCTCCTGAACTTGCGCAAGCTTCGCGTGCGTTGGCCGCGAACCAGGGTCTTTACAACGGATTCCTGGCCGCCGGCCTGATCTGGTCGTTGTACGCCGGCTTTGCGGCTCAGGTCTTTTTTCTGATGTGCGTGATCGTCGCGGGAATCTTCGGCGCGATC
>QHVX01000138.1:6003-14513 GCA_003222375.1 Acidobacteriota bacterium | reverse complement strand
CCATCGCGCCAGGGCCGTCGCCAGGCGGTCGGTTCGCTCCTTGACCTCCGCCCACGTGAGGGTCGCGCCGAGGAAAGCGGTGGCAGGACGGTCCGGAACGTCGGAGGCGGTCAGCTTGAGAATTTCTCCGAGCGGCCGCCGCGGATAATTCATATGCTGCTGCACCCAGTAGTCGTAGTGATCGATCCACGGTCGCTTCATGTGATCGTTGCTCCTCCGTCGACCGCGATGGTTTGTCCCGTGATGTAACTCGACGCGTCCCCGGCCAGGAAAACGGCGACGCCTTTGAGCTCACCCGCGTCACCAACGCGAGGAATCGGATTGCGCGCCTGGNNGGATCGGCGAGGCGCGAATGGAAAAATCCGGGAGCGATGGCGTTGACCCGGATGCCATGCGGTCCCCACGATGCCGCCAACTCCCGCGTCAGTCCCATGAGACCAGCCTTGCTGGCAACGTATCCGGCGTAGTGCGGTCCGCCCACCGAGGATCGCATGCCGGCCACCGACGCGATATTAATGATGGAGCCGCTCCCCTTCTTCAACATCTCGCGGCCCGCCGCCTGAGCGAAAAGAAAAGCTCCGGTCAGATTTGTGTCGAGAACGCGCTTCCACTGATCGAGAGACATCGTCTCCGGGGCCTCGCCCCACGAAATGCCGGCGTTGTTGACGAGGATGTCGATTCGCCCGAGTTTTTCCATGGCCGTCGAAACGATTTGCTCCACCTGCTTCGGATCCGAGACATCGCATTGTCCGCCCTCAACGCGGAATCCTCGTGCGCGAAACGCATCGACTGCCGGCGTGAGCCACTGCTCTCGCCGCGCGCAAAGTACGAGCGACGCGCCGGCTTCCGCAAGACCTTCCGCGATCTCCAGCCCGAGTCCCCGCGAGCCGCCGGTGACGATGGCGACTCGCGAGGAGAGATCGAACAGTTGCTGAATGGTTCTGGACATTGGCCAGATCCCGTCATCCTGAGCCGCGCAGACGGCGAAGGATCTCAACTTTCGCAGCTTGAGATCCTTCGCTCCGCTCAGGATGACGGCGTTCAGAAGATGAGCTTCACCGCGAGCTGCATCTGACGTCCCGGCAACGCCTCCGTGTATCGCCCGTACGTGACGCGACCCTGAGCGTCTTTCTGCGGCGTCGAGGGGAAGGCGCCCGCGCCGAAGATGTTGTTGATCTCGGTGTAGTTGGCCCGATCGAGCAGGTTGAACACGTCGACGATTCCCTCCACGGCCCGGCGGCCGTTGAAGGTGAACCTCTTGCTCAAGCGAGTGTCGACGACGATTTGGTTTTTCATCGTTTGGCTGTTGCGTTTGACCGAGGTGGAAGCATCGGCCGGATCGGTGCGCGCGCGATCCGATGGGAACGCGCCGCCGTCGCCGTCGCCATTCAGATCTCTGCCGGCCAGTGGCGTAAACGGACGACCGGATGCTGCCGTGATGATCGTCGAAAACTGCGTCTGCCACGGGAACTGATAGAGGCCGCTGAAGACGAAGCGATGCCGCTGGTCCTGGGTGGCCGCTCCTTTTTCGGAATGCGGATCGAACCCGATCGGCAGTCCCTTCAGATTGTTCGGGTCGCGTCCGCGTCCGTTGTTCATCACAATGAACGCGCTCTGGAAATCGGTGGACGTGTCCTCGGCCTTCGAAAGCGTATACGAGACGAAGAATTGATAATTGTTGGAAAGCCGCTTGTTCAGCGAGAGCGTAAGGCCTTTGTACCATGTCTCACCGAATGAGGTGTATTGAAGGACCGAGGCGGAAGTAAAGGCGACGCCATTGATGTCGTTCGGCCGCCGATTGGCGCCGAGGGATGGAACGACCGGGTTGTAGTCGATTGTACCGATCTGATGATGTCCGCGAACGTACAAGGCGTCTGCCGACATCGAGACCACCGGCCCGAAGGCGCGGTCGTAGCCGATGGCAGCCTGCTGCGAATACGGAGTCTGCAGGCCCGGATCGGGAGAGATCACCAGGCTCGGGTATGGGGTGGTCGGCTCGGGAAGCTTGTGTCCCGGCATTCTCCAGGGCGCAATTGAGCTCGGGAACCGCAAGACCAGGGTGCGCACGCCGGTGGCCGATCCGTTGATTCCGTTGCCGATCTGGGCATTGGCCAGGATCTGGTTGTCGTAGAAGATCCCCCACGCCGCATGGAACGATGATCGACCGTTTCCGGCCGGATCGAATGAGGCCGACAGCCGCGGACCGAAGTTGTTGGTGTCCTGCGGAATCTTGTAGGTGTATGTGCCTCCCGGGATCGAGACGGTGTACGGAATGTCGTACATGAATTGGCGCTGATAACGCATGCCCATTTTGAAGACCAGCTTCTGCGACACGTTCCAGTCGTCCTGCACGAAGAAGGCGATGTCGGGGTCATTGTACGAGTCGCCCGTGCGTCCGTAGCCCTGCACGTACGCTGCGGGTATCCCGCAGTTCGGCGGAGTAACGCCCGTTGGACAGAATTTGAAAGCGTCCAAGCCGGTAGGAAACGCTGGGAGCCCGAGGGCAGGAACCGCAGGCAGCGCCTGGAAAATGTAGCGGCCACCGAAATGCAGCGGCAGCGCGGTGAATGACGTGTGCACGTCATTGAAATCGAATCCGGCTTTTGCGGAATGCGTTCCGTTGTAGAAGCTGAGCGAATCCTTCAACTGATAGCGTTGATTCCTTCTCGGTTGCGGCGTGAAGCGCTGCCGGCCGACGCTGGCTGCGCCCACGATTTCGACGGTTGGACCGCCCTTCAGATTGTCATTGCAAGGCCCGCCGCAATTCGGATCGAGGGATTCGATCATCTGATTCTCGCGGGCGTACTGGCCGCGCAGCTCATTGATCCACCCCTCGCGCAGCGCGTCCGTCTCGGACATCGCCAGAGCCCAGTCCTTGCGATCCTGCAGCGCTCCCCGGCTGCGTGCCACGATGCCGCCGAACGGCTCGATGTTCTCGTTCAACAGGCTGGCGTAGTTCGCGCGCGCAGTCAGGCTGTGAGCCTGTCTCCATTGGTGGTCCACTTTCCCCAGGAAAGCCTTCGATCGCACGGAGTACGGAACGTTGCCCAGGTCCACGGGAAAACCACTGGCGTTGAGTGCCGCTGCGGCCGCCGGATCGATGGTCACGAAGTTGCTGGTGTCGGTGTGCAGCAACTCCGCCGAAACGAAATAGAAGGTCTGATCTCGCCGGATCGGCCCGCCCAGCGTGAAGCCGTACTGGTTTTGCCGGAAGGGGGCTTTGTCCTGGCTGATGGAGTTGCCGAAGACATCGAATTTCTCGAAGTGCGACTTGGAATTCAGACTCTTGTTGCGGAAAAACTCGAAGGCGTTTCCGCTCGGCTCGTTCGTTCCCGAACGCGTGATGATGTTGACGACGCCTCCGGAAGCTTTTCCGAACTCGGCCGAATAGGAATTCGTCAGCACCTGGAATTCCTGAATGGCCTCCTGGCTGAAGGTGGCACGCACGGCGCCGACCACCGGATCGTTGTTGTCGACACCATCCACCATGATGTTGTTCGAGCGTGCGCGCTGGCCTCCGAAGGTCAATCCGGAAGTGGCCGAGGCTCCCTGCTGCGGGGTGCGGTCGGTGGTCACTCCTGGCGTGATGACGCTGAAGCTGAGGAAATTGCGTCCATTCGTGGGAAGGCTGTCGATCTGTTCCTGGCCCACCACAGTGGAGACAGAAGTCTGCGTGGTGTCCAACACCGGCGCGGTCGCGCTGACGGTGATTGCCTCCGCTGCTCCCGGGCGAAGAGTGAACTGCAGCTCGGCGAGCTGACCGAGCTGGAGCCGCAGGCCGTTCCGCTTCTGCGGAACGAATCCGGCCAGCTCCGCCGAGATGTTGTAGACACTCGGCTGAAGCGCGCCGATGTAATAGCGGCCCTCCTTGTCGGTGACTGTAGTGCGCGATTGATTCGTGGCGGTGTTGGTGGCCGTGATCGTGACGCCGGGCAAGACGGCGCCCGACTGGTCCTGAATCGTGCCCTGGATGTCCGCGGCAGTCAGTCGCGACTGCGCGAACAAACCCAGCGGCATCGCCAGGACGAAGAGGATGATGCAAAGAGCTCGGACCCTTGACGCCATCTGTGCCTCCTGTTCAGAAGTCAAACTGCTCGAAGACTCCGGCCGCCGCCAGCCGCCGGCCGGATCAGTCCATTGAGAGCGATGTCGACGATTGCTTGGGCGACCTGTTGTTCGTTGAGGGCACCTTCAGCGCGATACCAGCGAGACAGCCAATTGATCATTCCCAAAAGGCTGAAGGTAGCGACGGTGAGGTCGACATCCCGCAGCTTGCGGGCGTCTTTCATTTCCTGCAGCGTGGCCCGCAGGAAGTCGAAGTATTCGCGTTTTTTCCGCGTGACTTTTCGGTTTTGCGCCGGAGTGAGAGCGCGGGCTTCGTCGACCAGGATGGTGACCGCGCCATGCCCGCGCGTGACGATCCGCGCATGCATCGCGACCATGAAGCGCAGTCGCGCCTCGGGATCCTTGATCTTCATCGCCGGCTGCGCGACTTCGCGGTCGAGCTCATTGAGCCCGTACTGCATGATGTCGAACAGCAACTGGGTCTTGCCATGGATGTAGTGATAGAGCCCGGCCTTGGTGATGCCCAGGGCCTCCGCGATGTCGCTGACCGATGTTGCGTCATAGCCCTTCTGCAGAATGATCTCGGCGGCCTTCCGATAGACCTCCGCTGCACGTCCCTCGCTTTGGAATGCGTCCCGGTCCTGAACCGTCATGTTGGTGTTATCGATCTACCGACCGATCGGTAGGTAGCATATTTAACGGCCGCGCCGCGAGTCAAGCGTCAGCGGTGAACCACCAGGCCTCGAGCGTTCAGGCCGGCCTTCAGGTCGGCAAAGGCCACATTCACGTCCTCCAGCCGATACGTTCGGGTCAACAGCTCGTCGAGCTTCAGCTTCCCCTCGCGATACCACGAAAGCAGGCGCAAGGCGTCGCGATGGACGTCCGAGCCTCCGTACCAGCAGCCGAGCAGACGTTTCTCCATGACCGGAATGAAGAAGACGTTCAGGCTGACCGACTCTTTGCGCGAGCCGATGCCGATCACCACGCACGTGCCTCCTTTGCGCACGGCGGCGTAAGCCTGCTCGATCGATTCCTTGCGACCGATCGCTTCGAAGGCATAGTCCACGCCGCGGCCATCGGTCAGATCGCGAATGGCAGGAAGCGGATCGCGCGCCGACGCATCGATACCCTCCGTCGCGCCGAGGGCGGCTGCGAATTCGAGTTTTCGCGGGTTGATATCGACGGCGATGATGCGCTCCGCCCCGGCGATCGCTGCGCCCTGGATCACATTGAGGCCCACCCCGCCCGCTCCGAAGACTGCCACGCTGCTGCCGGGATGGACCTGAGCGGTGTTGAATACCGCGCCGACGCCGGTCATCACCGAACAACCGATCAGCGCCGCTTTGTCGAGCGGCGCGTCATCCGGCAATTTCACGCACGCGTTCGACGGCGCCACGATCCGCTCCGCCAGCGCACCGAGTCCGCTGAAGGTCTGCAGATCGACGCCGTTTCGATGCATCCGCGTCGTGCCATCGGGCTGACGAAAGGTCGCGTTGATCTTCGCTCCGACATCACAGAGCTGCGGCTTGCCGATGCGGCAGTAAAAGCACGCGCCACACGGCGTCACCCACGCCAGCATCACGCGGTCGCCTTCCTTCAGATGCTCGACTCCTTCGCCGAGGCGCTCGACGATGCCCGCCCCCTCGTGGCCGAGAACGCAAGGAAGTTTCGCCGGCATGATTCCGGTGATGACCGACAGGTCCGAATGACAGACGCCGCTGGCAGCCATCCGCACCCGTACTTCGCCGCGTTTGGGTTCGTCGAGGTCGACTTCCTCGACCTGCAAAGGTTTTTCGAGCTGGTAGCAGACCGCCGCTAACATCTACCTAACGATACGTCAACGGCTCAATACGCCGCTCGGCTCGGCGGAGGAGGCGGCGCCGGCCGGCGTGAGCCGAGTCGGTCCAGTTACAAAGCCGACACATCGACGGAAATGACATTGATTTTCCGACGATTCGTTCTAATTTCGTTGTGCGGAGGAAACTCATGAGAGCAACAACGCTACTCCTCGTCGCATTGGCCCTGCTGATCCCCGCGAACGCCGCAGAAACGACACCGAGCGCGGTCGCGTTCAAGCAGCTCTCGTCCCTTGCTGGTGAATGGGAAGGCGTGCAGGACGGAGTGCCCCTCAGAGTCACGTGTACGCTTACGGCGAACGGATCGGCGCTGATGGAAACGGAGCAGCCGGGCAACGAGTCGCCGATGATCACGATGTTCACACGGGATGGCGACCAACTCATTGCGACGCACTACTGCAGCGTTGGCAATCAACCGCAAATGATCAGCACGAAGATCGGCGATCTCGAGAAGGAGGGGGTCACGTTCGCGCTGGTGCGTGTCACAGGGATGAAGACGCCCGACGACTGGCACAACACGGGATTGACGGTCACGCAGCCGGACAAAGATCACATGAACCAACGATGGACCTATCAGTACAAAGGTAAGACAGGAACGACAGTCTTTCGCTACACGCGGAAGCAGTAGGCGGCGTTGAACCGGCTCGAACCGTCGACCTCCTCACGCAATTTTCGGTTCCGGTTCGAGCCGCTCGAGCCAGAAGACCGCGATCGAAAGCAGCAGAAGTCCCACGCAATAGCCGCCCAGGACGTCCGTCGGCCAGTGCAGCTGCAGAAACACACGCGCAACTCCGTTCAGCAACGCCACGAAACCCACGACAGCGAACAGAAGAAGGCTGCGGAGCCGCGGTTGCTCACGTGCAATCAGAATCGCGATGAAGCCATATGCGGAAAAAGCAGATGTTGGAAGTATTCTTTTCGTACTATTTAGTCCTTTCTTAGTATCAAAAATCGGTCCGCGGCAATGAGCGCATCGTGAACCGGATGGCGAACTTCGAGGATCGTGTGGTCGGCCTGGAAACCGCTGCCCAGCACTCTTTGACGATCGCCCTCGCGGACACCGGCGTCAGCGTCGTCACCATCATTAACACACGAAATAAGTCTTTCGTGATACTAATGCACTGGAGAGAGCGTGCCCATCTCTGCCAGCAGTTCGCAAACGCTGCGACTACTGCGCCACTTCGCGCTCGGAATGCTGCTGTCCGCGACGGTCGCAGCCGCCGCGCCGGCTCAAATCATCGTCGAGCGAGACTTGGTCGGTGGCCAGAGCCACTCGCTCGAGATTGTGGCGCAAGCAGGCCAACTTGTCCGGGCGATTGTTGTCGAGCGTGGAGCCGACCTGACTTCCACGATCTTCGGCCCTGATGGAAAGCCACTCCTCGAGACGCGCGGACGCGAGCGCGTCTCCCTCATCGCGCCGACCACCGGCAGCTACATCGTGACTGTCCGCCCGTTCGCTGCTGACGCTCCGCGGGCACGATATGAACTTCGTCTCGACGCGGTCCGTTTTCCAGTCCGAGAGGATTGTCTCCGGCTGGACGCAGAGAATGCTGTCTTGGAAGGTGACCGGCTCGAGGAAAACGATTCCGCGGCGTGTCTGAAACAGGCAGGCCTGCAATATCGGCGGGCAGTCGACCTCGCGGATCTGCTAGGCGATCACGCTCTGATAAGTGAAGCCCTGATCAGCCTCGGCGAGGTTCAGTCCGCTCAGGGCGAATTGCGGGGCGCGGTGGATCTTTTCGCCGACGCTGCCGTCAATGCACGTACCGTCCGTGATCCAGCGCTGGAAGCGTCCGCGCTCTACCACCTCGGTTCCGTATACGGATCCCTCGGCGAGACCGGATCCTCGTTTCACAAGCTCACAACCGCCCTTCAGATCTATCGCGACCTGGGTGACATTCGACTCCAGGGCGCAACTATCAATGCGCTGGCGATACGGTTCAAAGACATTGGAGAGACCACCACGGCTTTGGCCCTCTATACGGAAGCGCTCTCCCTGGCGCGCGCCTCCCGAGATGTGCGCGCCCAGCCGGCAGCGTTGAACAACATCGGCAACCTCTATTACGACCGCGGGAGCTGGCAGGAGGCGCTGCAAAACTTTCAGCAAGCGCTGCCAATTTTTCGGGAGACGAAGAATCGGCGTGGAGAGGCCGCAACGCTTTACAACATCGGCCTGATCTATCACGAGCAGGGCGAGCTCCAGCGGGCTCTCCCCTTCTTTCACCAGGCCCTGACCCTGGCGCGTCAGAGCGGCTACCGCGCGGGCGAAGCCATGTGTCTGTATCGGCTGGGCCTGGCCTCGGAAGATCTCGGCGAGCTCGATCAAGCCGTCGCGTATCTCAACGATGCACTCGGAATCTATCGCGCTTCCGGCGATCGCCGGCGTCAAGCGATCGCGTTGACCTGTCTGGGACGCATCTACGCCCGGCGCGGGGAGTTCGAAAAATCTTTCGATCAATTTGACCGAGCTCTCCCGCTCAGCCGCGCGACGAGCTATAGATATGGAGAAGCGTTCACCCTCAAGCACCTCGGGGATGCTCGGGCTGCGTGCGGCGAGCAGTCAAGCGCGCTCCAGAACTACGTTGACGC
>QHVX01000138.1:4746-5940 GCA_003222375.1 Acidobacteriota bacterium | reverse complement strand
CGCCATGGCGGAGACTCTCGACTCCGGCGGGCGCATCGTCGAGGCTCACGAAACAATCGATGAGGCCTTGACGGTCATCGAGCAACTTCAGACGAATGTAACCAGCCGCGAGCTCAAAGCAGCCTATCTGGCGTCGGTGCGAAAAGGCTACGAGCTTTCCATTGATCTATTGATGCGAATGCATGAGGCCGATCCTGCGAAAGGGTTCGATCAGGCCGCATTGCATGTCAGCGAGCGCGCTCGTGCCAGAAGCTTCCTCGATCTTCTGAAGGAATCGGGAGCCGAGGTTCGGCGCGGCATCGCCTCCGAGCTGCTGCAGCGCCAACGCGAGCTACGACAGAGACTCACCGCTAAGATCGAGCGTCAGGTCCGTCTGAAAGAATCGAATCCGAACAGCACGGGCTCACAGGCCGTCGCGATCGAACTTGCTGCTCTAACGGACGAGCTGGAACAGATCGAGAGAGAAATCCGAGCCAGCAACCCTCACTACGCTGCCTCGACGGACTCTCTGCTCCACGCCCGAGAGATTCAACACCTTCTCGACCGGGAGACGGTTCTCCTCGAATATGCACTCGGAGAGAGACGAAGCTTCTTGTGGGTGATCAGTCAAGACTCGATTAGCAGCTACGTACTTCCGCCGCGAAGCGTCATCGAGCCGGTGGCGCGACGACTCCTCGAGCTATTGAAAGATCGCGCGACGGCGATGCGCAATGCGGCGTTGGTTGGCGAGACTTCTCGGAACCTCACCGAGATGCTGCTGCGCTCGGCGGCTGATCATCTCGACGCTAAGCGTCTGGTCATCGTGAGCGATGGCATCCTGCATTACGTTCCCTTTGCGGCTTTGCCGTTGTGGACCGATGACAGACCGTTGATCGACCGTTTCGAACTCATCAGCGTTCCCTCGGCATCCACTCTCGCGGCTCTTCGTCAGCAATTGGCCTCTCGACCTTCCGCGCCAAAGGCGTTGGCCGTGCTGGCCGATCCGGTGTTCCGGCATGACGATGTGCGCGCGTCTTCACAGACAGCGTCATATCGCTCTTTCTCCGACGGCGAGCGAGACGCTGTAGAAGTGCGGTCGCTGGCGCGCCTTCCCTTCACGCGCCGCGAAGCAAGAGCGATCCTCGCGTTTGTCCCGCCGGCCGCGCGGAAAGAGGCTTTCGACTTCGACGCCAGCCGCGCCACTGCGCTGAGCAG
>QHVX01000138.1:0-4717 GCA_003222375.1 Acidobacteriota bacterium | reverse complement strand
TCTCCGGACTGGTGCTCTCGCTCGTCGACAAATACGGCAAGGATCAGGAAGGCTTTCTTCTCACCAGCGACGTGTTCGGAATGACGCTGAACGCCGATCTGGTCGTCCTCAGCGGCTGCCGCACAGCGTTGGGACGCGAGGTGCGTGGTGAGGGGATCACTGGTTTGAGCCGGGCGTTTCTCTTTGCCGGTGCGGCGCGGGTGGCGGCCAGCCTCTGGAAAGTCGACGACGCCGCAACTGCGGCGCTGATGATCCACTTTTATCGAGGATTGTTCGTGGACAAGATGCCGGCGGTTGCGGCGTTGCGATCGGCTCAAGCAACACTCCGCCGCGACCCGCGCTGGAGTTCGCCTTACTATTGGGCGGGTTTTGTGCTTCAGGGCGACTGGAAGTGATGCAGCGTACGGCCGTGCTGCTGACGGAAACAGGTTTCAAGCGACTTCTGGAGTCTCTCGATTCAGATCGAGAGATTGCCGGTCAGAAGTACGAAAGGATTCAGCGAAAGCTGATCTCGTTCTTCGAATGGCGAGGCTGTGCCGCGGCTGAGGAGCTGGCCGACAGGACGATCGACCGGGTTAGCCGCCGCCTGATCGAAGGAGAAGAGATCCGAGCAAAGGACCCTTCGGTCTACTTCTATGCCGTCGCGCGGAACATCGCCCATGAATGGTGGAACACGCAGAAGCAGCCGGCTCGATTTCTGGGGCCACTCGCGGTTGCCCCGAACCAGCTCGACGATGCCGAGGAGCGATTCCACTGCCTGGACCAATGCCTCGAGCAGCTTGCGCCCGAGGCTAAATACCTGATCCTCGAGTATTACGAGGCGCGCGGGCAACAAAAGATCGACAATCGACGCCGGCTGGCGGTCGAGCTTCGGATCACTCCGAGCGCCTTGCGTTTGCGCGCCCAGAGAATTCGTGAACAGCTCGAGAGGTGCGTGCTCGAGCGCCTGAAACATCTTGGGTCCTGAGATCACTACTGTGCAGGAAGACAGATGACGAAGAAACAGGACGTTCTGGAACGCTACCTACTCGGCGAAGTTACCGATGATGAGCGTGCCGAGATCGAGCAGGGCTACTTTGCGGACGATGCATTGTTCGATCAATTGGTCGATGTCGAGAATGATCTCGTCGATTCCTACGTCCAGGACACGCTGCAACCAGCCGCGCGGAAACGGTTTGAAGAACGTTTTCTGACTTCGAGCTCCGGCATCGCCCGAGTCGAATTCGCTCGCGCGCTGCAGCGAAAGATGGCGGCTCGATCAGGCCGGAACCCCATGAGCCTTCGTCAACTTGCGATCGCCGCATCCATCGCCATCGTTGTGATTGCCGCCGCCTGGATGACGATCTCGCTGCAGCGGCGCCCACAACTGCCGATCACCGAATCGCGACCGCAGGCGCCGCCGCCGCAGCGCGCAATTCCTCCGGCTCCCGTGCAGGCACAGACGCAAACCGCGCCGGTTCAAACTAAGCGAGCAGCTGCCGCTTTGGTTACCGTCCTGCTGACTCCCGGCGGAACGCGTGAGAGTGAAGCGGCCACACCGCTGGTCCTTCGACCGGCCCCGCAATTTGTGCGAATCGAGCTCGTTCTCGAGGACGATCGCTACGACTCTTATGCCGCCGAGCTTCAGGACGTCGAGGGTCGCGTGTTGTGGAAAGAGCAGTCACTTCGAGCCAGGACAGCGCCATCGGGACGAACGGTCGCCGTGAGCGTGCCGGCCAAGCTACTTCCGCCGGGCGACTACATCGTCGTTCTCCACGGAATCCGTCGCGGCAAAGCCTCCGAGATCAACAACTACACCTTCACCGTGGTCGCACTGCCCGCCCGCCGTTAGAAGGCAGAAAGCAGAAGGCAGAAGGCAGAAGTAAGAAGCATCAACTGGCGTCGAATTACTTCTGCCTTCTGCCTTCTGCCTCCTGCCTTCTGCCTTCTGCCTTCTGCCTTCCGCCTTCTGCCTTCTGCTTTCTGCCTGAGCGATACGTTTTGCCTCCGGACATCACTAATTAACGAATCACGATCCAAGATCCGGAGGTCTTATGGCTGGAAAGCACCGCCGTCTAACGCAGATCCTCACTCTCCTCTGCCTGCTGGCCGCGATCCCGCCGGCCTGGGCGGCTGATCAAAAACGCAATCTATTCGGTCCGGAGAAGTTCGTCCGCACCACCGGCGCGCCGAATATTTACGAGCGCACGTTCAATGTTCCCTCGCATGTCGGCTCGCCTTACAGCCTGGAAATCCTCAACGGAGCTCCTGACGGCGGGCATGGATCCATTCCCGACGCAGTCTCATCTGCCACGGTGTCTCTCGATGGGCAGGAAATCGTCAGGAGAAACGAGTTCTCCAACACGACCGCCACGATTCGCAAGGACATCACGCTTTCTTCCGGCAGCCACAGGTTGGAAGTTCAGGTCAACAGCGCCCCCGACAGCTACTTCCGCCTAACCATCTCCGGCACGATTCATCTCGCCGACCTCGGAACAGCTCGATCCGGCCACTCCGCGACCGCGCAGAATGACGGCAGCCTCCTGTTCGCCGGAGGCGTCGGCAGTGCTGCGAGCGCCAGCGCCGAATCATTCGATCCGGCGACGCTCAAAACGTCTCCGCTGCAGGCGACACTCCGAGCAGGACGTTTTGATCATTCCGCGAATTCGCTCCCTCGTGGGGAGACGCTGATCATCGGGGGATCCGACAGCAGCGGTCCGCTTCCGAGCTCGGAGCTGTTTCGACCGAGCAGCAAGACCTTCATGCCGATTCCCGGAGCGCCTCGCATTACGCGGACAGGGCACTCGGCGACGCTGCTCGCGGACGGGAGCGTTCTCATTCTTGGTGGCGCCGGTGCGACCGGCGCGTCGCTTCGGGAGTCGGAATCATTCAATCCGAATCAGGATCCGCTCACCGGCGCTCTCTATGACCCAAGCACCGGCGTCTTTACGCTGCTTCCGCATGCGCTGCTGGTGCCGCGCGCGAATCACACCGCGACGCTCCTTTCCAACGGTCAGGTTCTCGTAACCGGCGGCCGCAATGCTGATGGTGTCCTCGCTTCGGCGGAATTGTTCGATCCGGCCACCGGCAGCAGCACGCTGCTCAGCGCGTCGATGAACAGCGCACGCGCGGAGCACAGCGCGACGCTTCGCCCGGACGGCTCGGTGCTCATCGCCGGCGGCGCCGGCACATCGGGACTCCTGGACAGCATCGAGATCTACGCATCGCAAACATTCAGCGACTCCCCGACCAAGCTGATCATGCCGCGTCGCAATCACACAGCGACGCTTCTTCCGATCGGCGAGATTCTGATCGCCGGCGGCGAAGGGGCGAATGGAACTCTCACCCATACCGAGTTAGTCGGGCCGCCAGCGGCAGACACCGCGGCGCCGCAAATCGGCGCGACGACACCGGTGAATGGAGCGACCGGCGTCGATTTGAATGCCATCGTCGGCGTTCGCTTCTCAGAACCGATCGACGTTTCGACGATCAACGTCCGGCTCACTGCCGCCGGGGCAGCGGTCGCCGGTGTGACTGGCAGCGGCGAATCGGGACTCTACGCGTTCTTCGTTCCGATGCAGCTTCTTCGCGCCGGCACGCTGCACACGGTGGAGCTCTTGGGAGTTCGCGATCTGGCCGGAAACAGTCTGGCGAATGTTTCCTTCAGCTTCACGACCGCTGCCGCTCCCGCGATCAGCAGCTTCGCGCCAACGCACGGCACGCGAGGAACACAAATCAGGATTCTCGGCAGCGGATTCGATCCGTCAGGCCCACAGCGAAACATCGTCGCGGTTGGAACAACCAACGCCGCCGTCAGTGCGGTTGCTGAGACGACATTAACGATCAGCATCCCGCAGTCGGCGGCCATTGGCGCTCAGAAGATCACGGTGAAGACGCGCGGCGGCACGGTGAGCAGTACAGACGATTTCACCGTCGACAATCCAGTCCCGACGCTGACGTCGATCTCTCCCACCCAGGCCAACGCGAATAGTCCAGCCATCACAATCAACGCAACAGGCAGCGACTTCGCTCCGAACGCGGTCGCCTACGCCGGCGCGAACGCGCTGGCGACGATGGTCACCAACGCGAATGCGCTGACCGCGCAGATTCCAGCGAGCTTCCTCACGACCGCCGGGCTGCTCCCCGTGCGCGTGTTCAACCCGCCGCCGGGCGGCGGATTCTCCGCCACGTTCAATTTCACTGTCATTGCCAACAAAGCGTCGATCGGCAACTTCGTCTGGAGCGATCTCAATGCCAACGGGATTCAGGATCCCGGCGAGCCGGGACTATCGGGCGTGAAGGTGACGCTCCTGAATGCGAACGGAATTGCGCTCGCGACAACGACCAGCGACGCGAATGGCATCTACCGCTTCTCCGATCTCGATTCCGGCTCCTACGCCATCCAGGTCGTGCCTCCAGCGGGATTCGATTTCACTGCCCCCGATCAGGGGACTGACGATTCTCGCGACAGCGACTACGACCCCAACATCGGCGGAACCGGCCTGATCACACTAACAGCCGGTCAGGATGTCACTTCGGTCGACATCGGTCTTTTCATTCTGCCGGCGCGCTTCGACATCAGCTCTCCGATGAACGGAGAAACGGATGTCGCTGTGACGCGCGAAACGATCCTGCGTTTCACACAGCCGCTGGCCACCGTACCGGACGTCACGTCGAGCGCGCTTTACGCGGAGTTCGGAGGACAGCGGCTGTCCACGCGTATCCACGTCGCTCCCGA
>QHVX01000137.1:4970-11942 GCA_003222375.1 Acidobacteriota bacterium | reverse complement strand
ACACCGGCACATTCGCCGAGCGCGCCGCCAGCAGAACGACACCGCGAGCCTGCGCGAGCTGGATCAGGCTCTTCATGTTTCGTCCCGCAAACGGAGTCTCCACCGCGACCGCAGCCGGCATTGTGCGCGCGATCACGGAGAGCAGGCCGTCGTGAATCTGATGGAGCCGGTCGGCAAGCTCCGCGCGCCGCGGCGTGTTGATCGAACCGAGCTCCACGAGGACGAGCCGCCCGCGATCGGCATCGACGACCCCGAAGCCGGTCGTGATCGAGCCAGGGTCGATGCCTAAAATGCGCACAACGCATTTTAGAAGGCAGAAGGCAGAAAGCAGAAGGCAGAAGTAGAAAACTGCGACATGAACGTGCGGATCGCCGCCTCATCGGGGACGTCGGGCTGAAACCAGACTGCCCAACGCTCCCTCTTCTCACCCGGGCAATCGATCCACATCAGCACCATCGGCTCCTCCGCTTCGTTCGCTCCTTCTTCAATGCGGCCGCGCACGGTGCGATATCGAATTTTCTCTTTGCCGATCTCGATCGATCCGCTGCTCACATTTTCCCTCGCGCGCAGCTTGATGCCGATGTTATCGAACAGTTCCGGCGCCGACGGCGCGCCGGTGAAGAAAGCCTCGCGCTCTTTCGAGCTCTCGGTGTACAGCGTCTCGGTGAAGATGAAGCCGCGATTCGTGAAGCGGGTGACAAAGCCTTTGTCGTCGGGCGCGCGATCGTAGAGGCGAACGTGCGTCAGGATCGGAAGCTCGAGCGTGCCTGAGACGGGATAGTAGCCGTCGGGAAGCCGCGCGGCGCCGAGCATCCGCTTCGCTTTTTCAGCGCGCAGGGCCGGATTCTTCGCGTTCTCCTCGATCGTCGCGGCGAGTTTTTTGGTGCCGAAGTGCCATAACAGTGCGATGCCGATGATGAAGAGAACGATGAAACCGCCGCATCCGGTGAGAATCCAGAACCAGGCCGAGCGTTTCGGCTTTTGCGTTTCGTTCATGCGATCCATTATCCCTTCCAGAATCGCACCTCGTAGATCTCCCGCCCCTCCGCCCGGTACTTCGCCTCGTAGTTCGTCCGCGGCGGATCGTCGGGGCCGGGGATGCGCGTCTCCACCCTGAAGAATTGTTCGAGCAGCGGTTTGGCGGCGTCGAAGTATTCGCGATGGTCGGTCACGTAAATGCCCGAGCCGCCCTCGGCCAGCACGCGCCGCATCTCGCCCAGCGCTTCTGGTCGAATGATCCGCCGCTTTTGCTCCCGGCGCTTCGGCCACGGATCTGGAAAATATATATGCGATTCTGATACAGAATTATCATTGATCATTTTCTGAATCACCGGGAAGGCGTCATGGTTGACGATGCGGACGTTGCGCAAGCCGCGCTTCTCGACCCGCTCGCGAATGACGCGGTAGTAATGCAGAGACTTCTCGATGCCGATGAAGTTGACATCGGGCTGCTCCATCGCCGACGCGATGAGAAAGCGCCCTTTGCCCGATCCGATCTCGAGGATCACGCGATTGCGATTGCCGAACACTTCCACGAAGTCGAGGAGCACGAATCCCGTCTCGCGCGGATTGATGATGACGTTCACTTGCGCAGATCCTCGGCGAGCCGCACGTAGGCGTCGTAACGCGCTGGATTGATCGCGCCGCTTTCGACACGCCGTTTGACTTCGCAATCGGGCTCGTGCAGATGCGTGCAATCGTTGAAGCGGCACCACTCGGCCGCTTCCTGGAATTCGGGGAAGGACTCGCGCAGCGTCTCTGGCGTCAGGTCCCACAAGCCGAATTCGCGAATCCCCGGCGTATCGATCACATAAGTTTCGTCGCCGAGGTCGAAGAGGGTCGAGGAGGTGGTGGTGTGGCGGCCGCTCCCCTTTTTATGCAGGTCTGCCGTCGCAAGGCTGAGCGTCGCATCGAGCGCATTCAAGATCGACGACTTCCCCACCCCGCTGTGCCCGACCAACGCCGAAGTTTTTCCGCTGAGCAACGTGCGCAGCGCGTCGATGCCTTCGCCTGTTTTTGTCGAGCATGCCACGACGGGGATCTGCAGCCCTTCGTAAACGCGCAGCGGCTCGAGTGCGTCCTCTCGATTGGCAGCCAGATCGATTTTGTTGACGCAGATGGCCGGCTGCGCGCCGCCGCGTTGGGCGGCGATGAGGAATCGATCGATGAGACCGGGGCGCAGCGGCGGATTTCTGATCGAGACAACGTTGACGACGAGATCGATATTGGCCGCGATGAGCCGCTCGACGCGCGGATTCATTGGATCGGGCCTGGAGAGCACGGTGCGGCGGGGCAGGATTTCTTTGAGCCGCCACAGCGCCGCTTCGATCGGTTCCGCGATCACGCGATCGCCGACGGCCAGCGCGCTGCGTTGTCGCTTCGCGATCTCAGACGGAATCACGCAGTCGATCTCGCGACCCTCGCGGAAGAGCCGGCATCGACCACTGGAGACCGCGATCACGATGGCCTCATTGCCTGCCACTTTGCCAGTGTAGAATGACGCGTCCAATTTTTTCCGATGAAGCCGACAGTACTCGTCATCGACGATAACGAAGCGACGCGAACGCTGATGATGGCGTTGCTGCAGCGCGAATTTCAGATTGACGCCGCGACCGACGGCCGCGAGGCCATCGAAAAGCTGCGGACGAATCAGTACGCCGCCATCCTCCTCGACTTGCGGATGCCGCAACAGGATGGCTTCGGCGTGCTCGACTTTCTCAAGACCAACAGTCCGGAACGGCTGCGCACCGTCCTGGTAGTCACGGCCTTACTGACGAAAAGAGAAATCGAGCGCGCGAACTCTTTCGGCGTCTGCGGCATCATCGCCAAGCCCTTCGACGTCGAGGATCTCCTGAGCGCCGTCAGGCAGTGCGTCGGCGGCACCGACGACGGCGGAACGCTCGGCAACGTTTTTTGCTCGAGCACGCCGGTCATTCTGCTGATCGCCGACCTGCTACGGCAGTTTCAGCCACGCTAGGAACGGGCCGCCCGCGATCATCGCGGAGATCGCCATCGCCTCGAACGGAGTGCGGCTCTTGATCTCCGCGCACGCGACCACCAGATCCGCGAGCTCTTCGCTGTCGAACGGCTTATTGACGACTCCGTGAATTTTTTGCGGATCGAGCTTGCGCACCAGCGCGCGATCGGCTGCCGTGATGACGAGCACGACCGGAGACGAAATTGCCGATTCGAGCTTCTCGATGACGCCGAAGCCGTCGACGTTCGGCATTAGAAGATCGAGCAACACGACCGCGTAGCTGTTTTCCTTGAGGAGAGCGAGCGCTTCGCGGCCATCGCTCGCGACGTCGACAGTGAGATCGCGGCGGCGAAGGACGGACTCGAGAAGCTCGCGGATCGTCGCGTCGTCATCGACGATCAGGACACGCTTGGCGGGCGGTACACTCATCATTACTCGACGCCTTCGCGGAACGGCACGAGCGGATCGAAATCAACCGGAATGTCTTTCTGAGCGTCAAGCGCGGCGTGCAGGTCGCTCGGCATCTTGTCGTAGCGCGCGAACCACGCTTCGGCGCGCGCGCGATCGCCGGTCGCTTCAATCTCCAGCAGTTCTTTTGCCAGCGCCGCGAACGCCTCCGGCATTTTGCCGTAGTCCACGGCGTAGCGGCCGCTGCTGTCGCGGGTAATGGCGCCGCGCTCCGACAGAAAATTGAATTCCATCATCTCGGCGCGGCCGTGGGCCTCGCCCGTGCCGAATCGAACCGTCCGAAAAATGCCGGCAACGTACGACGCGTAATACTCCTCGAGCCGCTCCTTCGGCAGCGCCCCACGATCGACCAGCCATTTGAGCGCATACATTCCTGTGACATCGGCCTTTGCTTCTTCCAGGCCGGAGAACGCCGGCCCGATCGCCTCGCGAATGTCAACTTGTTGACCATTCCTGCGCGCAAAGGAGGGGCCGAGCCCGTGGGAGATCTCGTGCATCAGGACCACCGTCAGATAGCCCTCAGCGCTCGCCTGGGTGGCCTGGTCGGCGCGCATCATCCGCTTGCCAAGCGGCAGGATCACGTAGTCCACGCGCGCGTCCATGTAGTTCTTGAAGAAAATCTTCTTGCTCCCCACTTTTTCGTGGATGCGAGGATCGTTCGGCAGGTTGTCGGCAACGGCCTGGTAACCGTGCCGCAGATCGCCGGCGCGGAAGGGCGTGTCCATCACTTCCATCGGCGTCTCGTGGCCCTTCTTCGACGGACGATCCTCGGCCGGCAGCGGAAGCGCGTCCTGGATGTCGGGTACGTATTTCTGGAACGCGGCCAGCTTGCGGCTCTCCTCCTCGTTGCGGATGAGGACCGCCGCGCCGTACGACGTCTTCACGCCTAACAGATCGTCGAGATACGTTTCGTAAGGCGCGAAGATGATGTCGAACTTCGGATCTTTCAGCTTCACCCATGCCAGATCGCTCGGGTAGTAGTTGTCGTCGAGCAAGGCCTGCGCGCGCATGCGCAAGAATTCCGCGAAGGCCTTGTCATCGCTGAAACCGGCGGCATTGCGGAGATGGCGCGCGGCAGGCTCGAGCCATTGCCGATATTTCACGTGATAGGGCGTCGTCTTCATGTTCGCGTCGACGAGGGTGCGTTCGTCGTAGATCGCCTTTTTCCGAGATGGATGCGCCTTGACCCAGGCCTCGATCGCATCGCGCGTCAGGCTGCGCGCGTAAAGAGCGCGTCCGGGCGGCATGGGTGTCGAGCCGATGAAGGGCTTATTCTCGTCGACCTGATCGTACCGGCTGCCGTTGATCCACAGGAATCGCTTCAACGGCCCAGCGGGCAGCGATTTGTAAATCGGAATGTCTTCGGGGCTGTTCTGCCGCCAATAGATGCTTTCGAGATCGCGGCAGGCGGCGATCAACTCGTCGATCAATCGCCGCTCGCGCGGCGTGAAGCGTTCGGCGGCGAACGTCATCTCGACCGGCTTGTATCGGGCGAGGCGTTGTTCGAGATCGGGAGCGACGTTCATGGCGAGAGCAAACAGAGCGAGGGCGTGAAACATGGCGCGCGATTGTACATTCGTCATCCTGAGCGCAGCGAAGGATCTCTGTTAACGAGATCCTTCGCCGTCTGCGCGGCTCAGGATGACGGGCGCGCTGCCAGCACGGCCTCGAACTCTTCCGCGGGCAGCGGGCGGCTGCAAAGAAATCCCTGGATCGTTTCGCAGTGCTCCCGCCGCAGAATCGCCAACTGTTCTTCGGTCTCCACTCCCTCGGCCACGACGTGCAGCTTCAGCGCGCGCGCCATCGAGATGACCGCCGAGACGATCGCGCCGTCGTTGGATCCTTGCGACAGATCGCGGACGAAGCTCTGATCGATCTTGACCGTGTCGATCGGAAACTCCTTGAGGTAGCTGAGCGACGAGTAGCCGGTGCCGAAATCGTCGATCGAAATGCGGACGCCCATCTGCTTGAGTCCGGTCAAGATCTCGAGCGACGATTTGGCGTTGTGCATGGCGGTCGATTCCGTGATCTCGATGTCGAGCGCCGACGCGGGCAGCTTGGTGTCCTCGAGAATACGCTCGATCATCATGGCCAGATCGCGCTGTTGAAACTGGCGTGCGGAAAGATTGACGGCCACGTGCAGCTCTTTGTGGCCCGCGCGATGCCACGTCTTCATCTGCGCGCACGCCGTGCGCAAAACCCATTCGCCGATCGGAAGAATGAGTCCGGTCTCTTCCGCGACCGGGATGAATTCGTCGGGCGCCATCAACCCGAACTCCGGACTCAGCCATCGAATCAGCGCTTCGGCCCCCACGACACGGCGCGTCCCGACTTCGATCATCGGCTGATAGTGGACGACGAATTCCTTGCGATCGAAGGCGTGGTGCAGGCTGCGCTCGAGCGACAGCCGCGCGGCTTTTCCTTCCACGATCACCTGCGTCGCGAACTGGAAGTTGTTGCGCCCGAGCTCCTTGGCGCGATACATGGCGCGATCGGCATTTTTCAAAAGCGTCTCGGCATCGGTTCCATCATCGGGAAAAATCGCGATGCCGATGCTCGTCGTGACGAACAGTTCGTGACCGTCGACCTCGATCGGACGCGAGATGCTCTCGAGGACTTTCTGTGCCACGGTCGCCGCGCTGCGCGTGTCCGCGATGTCGGAGACAAGGATCGTGAACTCGTCGCCGCCCATCCGCGCGACCGTGTCCTCGCTCCTCACGCAACTCACCAGGCGCTCGGCGGCCGCTTGCAACAGACCGTCGCCAACGGTGTGGCCTAACGTGTCGTTGACGAGCTTGAAGTGATCGAGATCGAGGAACATGATCGCTACCGTGCGCCGCGCGCGACGCGCATGCGCAAGCGCGACGCTGATGCGATCACGAAACAGGAGTCGATTCGGCAGCCCGGTCAGGACGTCGTGGTAGGCCTGATACTCGACCTGCTCCTGGGCCGCTTTCCGCTCCGAAATGTCGATGATCGTGCCTTCGATGTTGCCGCCTTCGGCAGTTTCGAGCAGCGTCATGTTCTCCAGGACCCACACCGGTGATCCATCGCGCTTGCGCATGCGGAGCTCGACATTCGAGAGCGTCCTCTGCTCGCGCAAACGTGTCATGACGCGCTGGCGATCCTCGCGGCTGAAGTAAAGGCTGTACGAGGTCTGCGCCAGCAGCTCTTCCCGTTCATAACCGAAGATCCGCGCGAGCGAGTCATTGACCTCCAGAATGCGGCCGTCGAGCGTCGAGCGAAAAACGCCGGCCAGGTTGCGTTCGAACAGGAGCCGGTAGCGCTCTTCGTTGTCGCGGAGCCGCTCTTCATTGATCCGTCGCTCGGTGACATCGACGGCGATGACGAGTCGGGCGCGACGTCCGCCCGACACGAACTCGAACGATGTGATCTCGGCGTCGAAAATCGAGCCGTCTTTCTTGCGATGACGAAAGATGCGGTTGCGGTCGCGATCGTGCAGCGTCGCCAGCGTCTTCATCATCGTCGGAATCTCTTCCGGCGGTCGGATGTCGGCGATCGTCAAT